>CALMDN010000494.1 GCA_937864935.1 uncultured Bacteroidales bacterium | reverse complement strand
ATTACTGCGAAAGCCATCGAAAATAAGGATGCCTGCAACCTGTATCAGGCACTTGAAGGAACCCCCGGCGTCAGGGTGGAAAACCAGTGCCAGTACTGCAATTTTACCATGATACGTATGCAGGGCCTTGGTGCTGAGCATACCCAGGTGCTCATCAACGGGCAACCGATGTATTCGGGTCTGGCCGGTGTTTATGGATTGCAGCAGATGAGCACGGTTGATATCGGAAAGATTGAAGTGGTGAAAGGGGCAGGTTCCGCTTTGTATGGTAGTGGTGCCGTTGCCGGTGCCATCAATATTGTGACAAAGGAGCCTGAATTCGAGCCGGTTACAAACCTCGATGTACAGTTTGGCAGCCATAAAACGAATAAATACGATGTCTCATCATCCATGCGCAACGAAAAGGGCAACATCGGCCTCAACATCTTTGCGCAGCGCTATACCGAAGGTGCCATTGATCAAACAGGCCCCGGTCTAACTCCGGAAGAGGTTGAGCATAAAGATGGTGTCTCCGACAGGGTGATGACCAACCTTACCAATGCCGGTATGGGAATCTTCATCGACAATGCTTTTCTGAAAAATGACAAACTGGTGATCCGTGGAAAATCGGTTTTCGAAAAGCGCGAAGGCGGCACCATGAACGACGATTACTACCGCAACCCTTTGACCGACGGAACGGAGAACATTACCACCGACCGCTACGAAGCATCACTCAGCTATTCAAAGAAAATTAAAACAAGCAGTGAAGTGAATTTCACGCTTGCTTATGTAAATCACAACAGAAATGCCACCAATGATTCTTATCTCAGAGACTATATGGCTACCCACGGCGACAGTGTGCCCGATCTGCGCGGCATGAGGCCGTACCTGGCAGATGAAAACTCGTTTACCTCTACACTCTCATACAGTACCACGGTGAAAAAGCATAGTTTTATTGTCGGTATGCAGACTTTTATCGATCATCTTGAGGAATCGGGCATGTATGTAGTGGTTGATGAGAACAGCAGTTTCCTTGGAGAATCCTACCGCTCGGTTGCCAATAAATCGGCCAGGGAGTTCGGTTTTTTTGTTCAGGATGAGTGGACAATTAACAGCAAGCTCATGGTAGTGCCGGGTGTCCGCCTCGATAACCACCATTCGGGTGAGGAGTACACAGCCGATAAACAGGTGTTTGCCTCAGCCAATTTCCCGAAAACCAGCTTCACCGAAACTGCAGTGAATCCACGCCTGGCTGTGAAATACAAACTGAATGAGCAATTTACCTTCAGGGCAAATGCAGGAACCGGATTCAGGGCACCTTATGGATTTTCAGAAGACCTTCACCTCTGCAGTGGCTCCCCCCGTGTATGGAAATCATCGGACCTTGAACCTGAAACTTCGGTCAGTTACAACCTGTCCGGTGACTACTACGGAAAAAATGTCAGGGTAAGTGTTAACCTGTTCCGTACCGATCTGAACAATAAAATCGGTTTCACCGATGCCGGTGAGACTGTTGCCGCCCTTGGTTATGATTACCAGTGGAAAAATATCGACGATGCCTGTGTTCAGGGTGTTGAACTTTCGGTGATGGCCAACCTTGCCCGAAACCTCGATCTTGGAGTTGACCTTACCTGGAACCAGGGCGAATACAGGAATATCCGCGAAGACTGGGCCGAAACCCCGTTTGCCGGAGATAGCCGTTTCATTTCCCGCTTCCCGGCCACCACAGGAAACCTGAAAATCGAATACAGCCCAAAAACCTGGACATTCGCAGTAACCGGCAATTACCAGGGCGTCATGTACATTGACTATTACAACGAAGAAATTGATCCTGCCATCGGCGACCAGTCGAAAATCAAGAAAACAGACCCCTTTATGCTGGTAAATGCCCGTGTTTCAAAAAAACTGAACCAGTTTAAGCTCTATGCCGGTGTTAACAACCTGTTCAATTACCTCCAGGATGAGCGGCATCTCGACGATGCAGCCTTTATGTATGCCCCTGTTTACGGAAGAATGTTGTATGCAGGACTTGCCTTTGAGATAAAACATAACCATTAAGCCTTCGCAGTCATTTATCTTCTCTCACGTTGTTTGTTAATGCAATCCGGCCGGAACAGGGGTTTTATCCCGAAGTTCCGGCCGGAAAATTTATTGCAATTTCAATAAAATTATTCAGCTCTGCGTTTGGTGTGCTGCTTCACCTGGTTTTTAAATCTGTGCTGAAGTGTCTTTTCATAAAGCTCACCGGTTTTCTTTTTGTGATTGATCAGCTTCATGATTTCCTGTGAAGAGTATGCATTGGGGTTCTGGTTGCTCACGACCGTCTGGGTGCTGGTATTCTGGAAGGGCAGGGGCTTTTTGCCGGCAAGTGCGTTTTTCAATGCGGCACCACCCTGAATCTGTCCGTTGACAAATTCGAAAGGTTTACCATCGGCCGTTGCATAGAAGAAAAAGTTGTTGTCTTCGTTGGCTTCTGTCAGGTTTTCAAAAGCATCGGCCACCAGTACCAGGTAATAGCTGCCGGTGATGTCTGAAGGCATGGTATAGGTAAATAGAAAGTCGGCCTCTTCCAGCCCGAAAAGGGCAGCAGCCACACTCTTGCCCGACGGTACATTCACATAGTTCCACCAGCTGCCGGCGATACCCAGTCCTTCAGCCCAGTAGGCATTGTCGCCCGGGGTGGTGCTGAATTCATCCGTGTAATAATCGTGAATAAGAATCTGGTAATCGTTGGCATCATAGGCGTTGTAAAACATGTAGAGGATGCTCCAGCGCGAAGAGGAATTCACGGTGGTGGTTCCGGAATTAAACACGTTATAGGTAATCTGCCGGTCGAGCGGGTCGGTCGATTCGGGGTTGTCTTCATCAATCAGGTTCCAGGCAAGTACATCGAGGCCGGTGGTAAGGTCACCTGAACCTACTTCTCCGCCCGATATGTTCACATCGGTTTTGTTTTGGGCAACAAATGCTGCAAAGCAGAAGCTGTTCACGAAGAAATCGTAATCAACCCAAACGGTTCCGGCATTGCCCCAGGTACTTCCCCATGAATTGATGACCTTAAATGCCCCTCTGGAATCATCGTATCCCGCCAGCACCATCGCATGATACGCATGTTGCATCCCCGGGTTCAGGTAAGTGTCGTAGTCAATCACTGCAT
>CALMDN010000493.1 GCA_937864935.1 uncultured Bacteroidales bacterium | reverse complement strand
CTTCAGCCAGGTTTGAACCGATGAATCCGGCTCCTCCGGTAATGAGTACTTTTGACGATGTTAATATTGGCATAGAGTATTTGTCAGTGCTTGTTGTCAGACCTGTTTACTGTGATTGATTGCCGAAATAGGATAAAGGTAACAGGATTTTATCAAAAACAAAAAACTGCACCATCACAAAGTCTTTGTCATTGTTAATCAGTGCGTACATTCTGTCGCGGTCATGGGTTACGGTTGAGCCATCAAAAACATCGATTTCCGGTACAGGAAGCTTGCGTCCGAAAGTCCGGGCAGTTTGTTTGCTGCCATCCTTCAGGTCAATAGTAACAACATGCAGCGGCAGAGAGTTCATGATGGAGTCTTTTTTCTGCGTTTCCATATCGTTGAGAAGGGCTTCATAGCGGATGTTTCTGAAGGAATTGACAAACGACATCAGCTGTAGGGTGTCGAACCGGGCAACCGGTGTGTTATCCGCAAGGCGGAAGAGGCTGAGGCTCTGATCGTTGTTGTTAACCACCCTGAACGACTCATCGGGTTTTTCGATGAATTCAACCGAAATCTGTTTTATCTCTGGCAGTTTCTTGTTGAAAACGGTATGTACCCGCCAATCGGTCTCGAGGGCCGAAAACCGGGTGCCAACATATCCCCTCAGTCCGGGCATATATATAACAACCGGGTAATCAGCGCCATCCATCAGGGCATAGGTGCCGAAGTTATCCATGGTCGCATCTCCGACGAAGTAGGTTTTGCTCAGTTTTTCATAAGGAAACAACTTCAGGCTTCCCACTTTTATGCGGTAGGTGTGCTGATAGATCTCCACCTTCACCGATTTGGTTGAGAGCAGTTTGAGGATGTTGTTGTGGGCTGCCTTTGCAACAGGCTCCCTCACCTGAAGGCTGCTGATGGTTTGCAAAAAGGTATTGAGGTTCTCAACATGGGCTTCGTACTGGCCATTGAGTAACCAGCTTCCGTTGGTTTGCCTTTCTAAAAGAATCCTGTTATCAGATTTGTCGGCCAGAAATATCCTGCTTACCGATGCCGTATCTGTAATGGCGAACTCACTGATGCGTTCATCCAGGGTTTTGTTTGATCTGTTGAAAATCAGGAATAAGGCGGCCAAGGCCAATACAATGACCACTATGAGTATATTCCGGTTTTTCTTCATGTTGTGAAATTTTTGTTGTTGTAGTATGATTAGCGGCTGTACCTTCGACGGCGGAGGGCTGCCTGTGCCATTCCGAACACTATAATCAGCAAGACGGGGCCTGCGATGTTGATCAGCTGCCAGCCGATCAGGTTGGCACGGGCTTTGGTGACGTCCAATGCCCTGAGCCTGAGCTCGCGCGACCTCACCGACATGAGTCCGGTATCGTCGCAGAGGTAGTTGATGCAGTTCATGATGAAGTCGCGGTTGCCGAAAGTCTGGCCTGTATGCCGGTCATAGCCCAGCGGCAGAGGCTCCAGACTGCCATTGTTCATCCTCACCTGATTTTTTATGATGTCACCATCGCTGATCACTATCATGCGGTTGTTTTCAACGCTCTCGGTAAACCCGATCTCCGGGGCTTCGGTAATTTCGGGGGTCAGGCGGTTTTTAAACAGGGATTCAAAGCGGCCTTCGTTCAGCACAGCCACGGGCTGAGGAGTATCGGTATAGTCGGCAGGATCAGGATCACTGCGAAGGATGTCCAGGGAGATGATCACCGGGGTGGGGGCAATCCGGGTGTATTGCGATGTTTTCAGCAGAATGGTTTTACGGATTGCGGGGCTGCCGACAGTATCAAGGCTGCTGATAAACTCGGTTCTGACTGCGTTCAGGTTATTCACCACCGGGTGCCTGGAGGTGGATGTAAGTACCGGGAAGTAATTCCAGGGGAAGAAGGTGAACTGTGGCTGGTTTCCAGAACGACCGGTTACCATCGGTATCGGAAGTGCGTTGATGTCGAGCAGCAGGTTGCTGTTGAGCCTGACCCCGTATTTGAAAAGCTGGTCATTGAGGTTGATATCCCGGGTAATCCCCATGGTTTTATCAGTGGTCATCAGGCTGTCCATGGTGGCAAACACCGGATCTGCCAGCCAGAGAATCCTCCCGCCCTTCATCACAAACTGATCGATGATAAATTTGTCTTTTTCGCTGAACACCGAATCGGGCTTGGCAATCACGATGGCTTTGTACTTGTTCACAGTAGTGAAGGTGCCATCGCCATTGTCTTTCCTTTCGGTGAGTGCGTTGATGTTTTCTTCCAATTTCACCCTTTCAACGGTATAGAAATCGCTGAGGGCAAAACGGATGTCGGCTGTTTCCAGTGGCGTGAGCTCTCCATGTCCGTAGGTAAAGGCAATTTTCGGCTTTACCGAGGTGCTGAGTTTTCTGATGGCATTGGAAATATTGTATTCCAGAGCCTGAATAGAATTGTTGATGATCGCTTCGGGTTGGGCTCCCAGCTGATCGGCCATGAGGTTGAGCGGTATCTCCCGGCTTTTGTAAGAGACAATGGCTCCGGGGAAAATACGTTGCTGTTCCTGCCCCTGTTTCTTCCTTACATTGATGTCGGTCGGCTCCAGACCCTGCTGCACCAGGCGTTCGTAAATAGCTTCCCGGGTTTTTGCATTCTCTGCAGCCGAAGGATTGATAAATTCGTATTCAATGTTGTCGCTGTAGGCCCTGAATTCATCCAGCATTTCACGGGTGGTGCGTGACAGCAGCTTGAACCCGGCAGGGAAATCCCCCTCGAGGTAAACCTTGAAATAGATGATGTCGTCGGTTTCGCGCAGCAGTTTTTTGGTAGATTCAGAAAGTGAATAGCGTTTTTCTGAGGTCAGATCGAATCGTGTAAACACATAGGAGCCGATCACATTCACCAGGACTATGATCGCCAGGGCAAGTACAAACTGTATCAGATTGTCTTTCCGGATGTTCACCTGTTTCTTGGCTGTTTTTTCCATAAAAGAACCTGTATTTCAGTTTGATGGCTGATTGTTTGTTTTCTTTTCTTCCTTTTCCCATTTGCGGCTCTCGAGCACAATCCGGGTTGAAAGAACAAAAACCGAGATCAGGCTGAGAAAGTAGATGACGTCCCGCGTATCAATCACTCCGCGGCTCATGCTGGCGTAGTGTGCCTGTATCCCCAGCGACATGATGAACAGATCGGCTTTTCCGAACAGGGAAAGATCAGCAACAGCGTCGAAACCAATGTAGGCAAATCCACTGAGTGTAAGGGCCAGAATAAAGGCAACAATCTGGTTGTCGGTTAATGAGGAGACGAAAATTCCGATGGCTACAAAGGCTGAACCCAGAAACATCAGACCCACATATGAACCCCACATGCCACCCATGTCCATGTTTCCTGAAGGAAGCCCCAGCAGATAGACAGAAACAGCATAAACGAGGGTGGGAATCAGTGAAAAAAGCACCAGGGTTACCCCGGCAGAAAACTTGGCCAGGATAAGCTGAAGGTCGGTAATGGGTTTGGTCAGCAGCATTTCGATCGTCCCGCTGCGTTTCTCATCGGCAAACGAGCGCATGGTGATGGCAGGGATCAGGAAAAGAAACACGAAAGGGGCAATCATAAAGAGGTTGTCTAGACTGGCATAACCATTGTCGACTATGTTGAACCCCAAAGGGAACACCCACAGAAACAAACCATTGATCAGCAGAAAGACCACGATGGCGAGGTACCCGATCAATGAGTTGAGAAAACTCATGATTTCCTTACGGAAAAGTGTAAATATCATAACCGGAAATGCTTTTTCAGGGCGCTAAATTACTTAAAATAGGCATTTAGGGAATCAGAGGCCGGTAATAATTAAATGAAGGCCCTTTCCTGTGTAAAATGCCGGATTGCAGCTGTATTGTTTAACGGAACTCAATCAGGATAATGTCATCAACCCTGATTCCGAGCAGACTGGCAGCATTTCCTTTGTTGATGGCTATCTCAAGATAACCGGTGGTGCTGAATATCACGGCTATTTCACTTTCCGGCACAGCGCTGTACGCTTCCCTTACAGTATTCACTGAATGTGACTTGCCTTTGATTACCAGATTGAACCGGCGGTTTTTACCGACCTCTGAAAACTCATCAGCCCTGATGTTGAGGAAGGCATTTTCGTAATTGTCGATGTAGATTACCCTGCCGCTGATGCTGTTGGCATTGATCTGCGGCTTCATGGTAAAGAGTGGTTTCAGGTCAGTGCGGATATCGCCCAGTTCATCGATGCTGTTGCCATTGGCCAGGTGCACGGCTGCCTTTACAAAGCGGTCGCGGCTGGAAAAAACAAAATATCCGGTATCCTGCATGATGGTTAATTCAACAATCTTCTCCGGCTGTTCATCGTATACCAGCGAAAAAAGCCCGTTATCGGCCCCGATAAAATAATGCCCCTTATACAGTATGGCCAGGTGTGGGGTTGTTTCTGATTCCTCGGTATTGATGGCAACGATGTGTATGGTGCCTTCAGGGAAATTAATGAAGGCATTTCGCAGGATAAACGAGGCTTTTTTAACATCAAAGGGTGGAATATCATGGGTAATATCCACCACGCGCGCTTCGGGCAATTTACTGTAAATGGACCCCTTAACAGCCCCGGCATAGTGATCGCGCGTGCCCCAGTCGGATGTTAAAGTGATCAAAGGAACCATTTTTCTCTGTTTTCCAGTCAATGCAAAAATACATTATCCACCGATGTCAGCAATAAAATAAGCGGGCAATTGTAAAAAGTGGGTATTTATGCCGCCACAGCATTACCCGGAGTATATTCCGGCATAACTCGCTACATTTGCCTCAAAATATGCACTATGATACGCCACATTGTTTTTTTCAGGATATCGGATCAGGCTGAAATCGCGGATCATGAAGTATTGCTGATTCAGGTGAAATCAGAACTTGAGAAGTTGCCTGCAATCATCCCTGAAATTGTCAGCTTTGAGGTTGGGATCAACTTAAATGCTGTGGATGGCAAGGCCGATCTCTCCCTGTTGAGTACGTTTTCATCATCAGAAAGTCTTGCAACCTATCAGAATCATCCCGCCCACAGGGCATTTGTTGAATGGAACCGCAAGCGGTGCCCAAAAATCGCGGTGGTTGATTATGAAATCCGGTCATAGGAAGTGGCAGGATAATTGTACAATGTGAACCAAAAACAATCGTTTATGCGCAGATATTTTCCCGCATTGGTTGCATTACTGATGCTTTCCCTGAGTTCATGCAAGCTCGAAGGGGATAGTTATGATAAATATACCGGCACGTTGGGAATTGTTGATATAAACCTCCCTGACAGCGCATTTACCGGTGAGGAGGTTCCTGTTTATGCCAGTACTGCCGCCTATAACGGATGCTGGTCGCAGCTGACGCTGTATCTGCTAAAGGCGGTGGATGCCGATACCCTGCTGGCAGTAACAGCCAATGGACTTTATGAATCCTATAACGGGCTTTGTACTGAAATACTGGTAACAAATGATACTACCTTCAGGTTTAGGCCCGACAGGGCGGGTACTTATTTCTTTACATCGGTGACACCCGGGTTGGTGACCCGGATAGATACCCTTGTGGTGGTAGATTCTGTTTCTGTTAAACGGTTCCCGGCACAATAAGCGGCAACGCAGCAGGGTATGGGAAGCCAGCGGTTTCAGGATGTGAGGCTGATTGTAATGAATCTGGGAGCTTTCCGTAATGGGGCAGCGGCCTGTATTCCCGGCCTGGGCATTGTAGCCTCACAATCCAGCCTGCGTTCGCATGCACTGCTCCGTCACGAATACGGCCATATGCTCCAATACCGCAAATGGGGTTTCTTTGTCTACTGGCTGCTCATTGCACCTGCCAGCCTGTTGAGTGCCCGGAAAGCCAGGAAGAACAAAAGCTACAATCACATGCACTGCTGGACGGAGTGGACAGCCAACCAACTGAGTTTTCAATATTTTTCAGAACCTGCCGACTGGGATCTCAACCGTTATCCGGTTGTTCCACCCTCAGCAGGATTTCGCGTGCCGCCGATTCTCCGCTCTGACTTTGACCCTGACGGGAAAATCAAATCGGTCAGCTAGTTTTTTTGTTTTCACAAGCCATTCCGTCAGATTACCCTAAGGTTCGAACGAGGGATGCAGGCAAGGATTTCCGCGCAGCTCAGGTTAAAATTTCAGCCAATCCATCCGTCTTACAGGATTTTCATGTAGGTTTGTAGTTGAATGATGTTCCAAAACAATCGTGTGCCTTATGAAACGAACCGTCACCAGCCCGTTATTTTCTATAATACCTTTCATCCTGTTATTAACTGCCGGAGTCTTCCTGACCGGAAGGTTCGGAATCAGCACGAAAAGTCACGGACAATGGATGACTGAACGGGTAAATGCACCCCGGGGGCCAGGCT
>CALMDN010000492.1 GCA_937864935.1 uncultured Bacteroidales bacterium | reverse complement strand
GTTGAGGTCAATGGCCGCAAAACTGCCACCTTTGAAGGGAAAGCCCTGTTGCTGAACCTTACCGCAACCTCTGCGGCCATCAGAACCGGCGGCCAGGGCAGACTCTTCTATTACCTTGAATCCGAGGGCATTCCAGCCAGTGGCAAGGTGAAGGAAGAAGACCAGGTGCTGAAAGTGAGGCGCACTTACCACAACCGCAACGGAGGCATCATCAGTCCGGAAAGCATCAGACAAAATGACCTGATCGTGATCGGCATCAGCATTCTGACCACCGACAACAGTACGGTTGAGAATGTCGCCATCACCGACCTGCTTCCGGCCGGATTTGAAATCGAGAATCCACGCCTCAATGCCGAACGCGAACTCAGCTGGATCAGCAACAAGGCAACACCCGACTATCAGGATATCCGCGATGACAGAATCACCTTCTTCACCAATGTCAGCGGCACTTCCCGCACATTCTACTACATGGTGAGGGCCGTGAGTCAGGGTACCTTCGTTGCCGGCCCTGTCGGTGCCGATGCCATGTACAACGGGCTGTACCGCTCTTATTCAGGTTCCGGCAAAGTCGTTATCCGCTGATGACTTCCAGCCTGTAAAACAAAAAAGCCCGGGAACCGGGCTTTTTTGTTGTTGGATGATTCGTTCAGAAAGGCCAGAACTGGTTGTCGTACCAGATGCTTTCCTTCAGCTCCTCGTTGAGTTCATGGAGTACTTTATGGTGTCCCTTTTCCCAGTCGGCAAGCCATGAAAACAGCTCTTTCTCGTTGGGGTCGGTGGCATTCTCAGCCTGTTTGGAATAAACCTCTATGGCCTTTGTTTCCATGTCAATGGCAGCCGAAATGGCAGCTGCTTCAAAGCTGGCTGCAGAAATCTGCTTCTTGATATCGCCCGAAAGTATGGCATCGGCCACCCCGGCATCAAACTTCAGTTCGATTTTGGCGAACTTCTTGTCGCGGCTGTAGCTGGCAAACTGCTTCGAAAGAAATTCCACATGGGTCTGCTCCTCTTCGGCCATCATGGTGAAAATTTTCTTCACCTCAGCACTTTCGGTCTGCTGGGCAACTTTCTCATAGAATGCCTTTCCGCGCTTCTCCATGAGGATGGCGGTTTTTAAAATCTCTGTTGATCTGTTTTCCATATGTTTAAGGTGTGTTGGTTCCGCTCAATTATCTGGCAAACTTAACAAAAAGAAACCACAAATCCATCATGCCTTCCCGCTCACAATTAAACAGCCGGGGTTCTTTAAAGTTTGGGACACCCCAAGCCCTTAAATCACTAAATTTGTCAGGGTTTAATAATCTGTAAATTACATCAACTTAAATCAACAGATGACGGATCATGAAAAAGTCCTGGGTGAGCTCTTTGTCCATTGGAGTGGTGAGGAGGTGAGAAACTTCACGGTGCTGGCTGAATCGGGTTCTGACAGGCGGTACTACAGAATCTCCGGAACCGAAACCGATGCCATCGGGGCCTGGAATGCCGATGAAAAGGAAAACCGGGCGTTCATTGGCTTGTCTGATCATTTCGGTAAAGCCGGATTGCCGGTGCCAAAGGTTTTCTCAGTTGATAGCAACGGACAGGCCTATCTTCAGTCAGATCTGGGACATACCACCCTCTTCGGGCTCCTTACCGAAGAAGGGCTGAGTACAAGGGTGAAAGACCTCTACAGACAGGTGGTGCACTGGCTGCCTCAATTCCAGGTAAAAGGCGCTGAAGGCCTGGATCCCGCACTTTGCTATCCCCGGAAATCGTTCGACAGGCAATCGATGTTGTGGGACCTCAATTATTTCAAGTATTACTTTGCCCGGCTCGCAGGTACCGGATTTGATGAACAATCGCTCGAAGACGATTTCGAAAAACTGATTGCCTTCCTTTCAGCGGCGCCTTCCGGTTTCTTTATGTACCGCGACTTCCAGTCGAGAAACATCATGATCGCCGGCAACCAGCCCTTCTTCATCGACTATCAGGGCGGTCGTTTCGGACCGCTGCAATACGACATTGCTTCACTGCTTTTCGATGCAAAAGCCAACCTGCCCAACGATTTCAGGGAAGAGCTCCTCAGCCTTTACATAGCCGAAGCTTCACGACTGACCAGCATCGACAGCCATCAGTTCAGGAAGTTTTACACCGGCTTTGTACTGATCAGGATCCTTCAGGCACTGGGAGCCTATGGATACCGGGGTTTTTATCAGAAGAAAGAGCATTTCCTGCAAAGTATCCCCTATGCCATCGACAACCTCAGCTACCTGCTTGTAAACCATCATCCCGGTTTTGAATTTCCGGAACTCGAAAAGCTGCTGAGAAGCTATATAGGGAACCAGACCCTTCGTAGCTACGCCCGACCCGGTCTTACAGTCAGGATAACGAGTTTTTCTTACAGATCAGGAATCCCGTCGGATGAAACAGGAAATGGTGGCGGATTTGTGTTCGACTGCAGGGCATTGCCCAACCCTGGCCGTGATGCAAGCTTCAGAAAGCTCAGCGGCCTCGATCCAGAAGTCGCCACCTGGCTCAACGGTCAACCAGAAACGGCTTTCTTCCTGGGAAATATTTATAATATTGTGGATCAGGCTGTTGAAAATTACATCACCCGAGGTTTTCAGCACCTGATGGTAAACTTCGGCTGCACCGGCGGACAACACCGGTCAGTCTTCTCCGCAGAACAACTGAGCAGACATCTGAAGCAGCGGTTTAAAATTAAAATACAACTTGATCACACCAACAAAAACAACTGGCCTGCCTGAAGTGTTATTCAAGCCTGAATCATCCGTTAAGCGGAACAACACCTGACAATATGGGCAAAACCATGTGCGAACAAGGCAAAAAGGGGGAAAAGGACTGCGACAACCCGAAATATAAGTGCAAGAAGTGCGGAGCTAAGGTAAAAAAAGAAAAACAGGTTTGTAAACCACAGGAAATCTGAGCATGAGTTCCGATAAACCCATCAAAGATCCATTTGATATTGAGCCCTTTAAAGCCGAACAGGAAGTCATACGGCTTACGGTGGCCCAGATAAGGAAAGATTTCGGCATGTTCGGCATCGACATCGACTTTCCGCTCGACATGGAAATGGTTTATCACGATCTTTTCAGGGAACTCGATTACCATGTCTCCGGCTTGCTGTCGCGCAATGTTCAGAAGCTCTCCGCCCTGCTCTATCAGATTGATCTTCACGAAAAAACAATTCTAAAAGCCTGGGAGGAACATCCCGACTACACCCACGCGCAGATCATCGCTGAACTCATCATTTACCGTGAACTCAAGAAGGTATTGTTCCGCAGCTACTACAAAAACTACAAACTGAAAGACCTGCCCGAAGAATGAAAGCCATGATTCTTGCTGCCGGTCTCGGCACCCGCCTCAAACCCCTCACCGACCACACCCCCAAAGTTCTGCTTCAGGCCGGCCCCTACACCCTGCTGCAGTTTGCCATCCTCAAACTGAAAGCTGCAGGTTTTAACGAACTGATCATCAACATTCACCATCACGGACAAGCCATCATCGACTACCTGGCCGATAACCGGAATTTCGGGTGCAGCATCTCCCTGTCGGATGAACGGCAGGCCCTGCTCGATACCGGAGGCGGAATCAGAAAGGCCGCCTGGTTCTTCAACGATGACCAGCCTTTCGTTGTCTACAATGCCGACATCGTCACCAACCTTGACCTTGCACATCTCTATCGGCATCATTGCGAAAGTCCCTACATTGCC
>CALMDN010000491.1 GCA_937864935.1 uncultured Bacteroidales bacterium | reverse complement strand
CGATTTTCCCCTTCTTGATGGAGAAGACGGATACGTTGAGCAGCTTTTCACCCAGATGAACATCACGGTTGATCAGGTTTTCGTTGTTTGAAATCACTCCGGTAAAGAGTTTATAGAACTGAAAAGGCAATAGTGTTTTCAGATCAGCTCCGACCAGACCAGGGATAATTTCATTGATTTCAGCGGCATCTTCACCAAGGATATTGATAAAGCTCTGGTTTGATTCAATTACTTTCAGGTTCTCATCCACAATCACGATAGCACTCGGAAGTTTCTGCAGCATCGATGAAGTGCGTTCCAGGGCTTCCTGAGCCAGTTGTTGTTCCCGCCTGGCCTTTTTCTCTGACTCAACCAGGGCCTCCTGGGTATGGGCAAGTTTCTCGTTGGTAAGCTTCAGGGTTTTGATAAAATCCTGCTTACTTTTCTGAGAATAGGTAATGCACATATCTGTTTTGGTGAGCCCCTGAGCCACTGCCCTGGCGAACTCATTGCATGATTCATAGCCACAGGCCCCGCAGCCGAGTTTATCATCAGAATTTACCTTACCGATGATCTTCAGTATTTCATTTACTTTTTCCGGATCCGGCTCAGGAAGACGCTGATCGTCAGTATGAAAAACGGCTTTGAAATCAGAAGAGGCAATGTGTTTGTTACAGGCCTTCTGCCAGGTCTTGCTGTCGAAATCCTTCAGTTTCTTGTTGGCATAATCGGTAACCAGTGTTTTGCGAAGGTATTTCTTACCACTTTTTGAAGTACCCGGGCCCATCAGGCACCCTTCACAATAAAACAGATTAAAATGTTTCCTGATGAAATCCACCGATGACTCAAATTCACGGATGGCTTCGAGCACATTTTCCTTTCCTTCGGCAGTAATGATCTGTCCGTTCATCAGGTCTTCGCTCAAACCTGCTGCCTGCAGTATACCATTGCTCACGGCATACAGGGAGCCCTTGTAACCCAGAGGCGGATCAAAATCAGAATATTCAACTGTACTTTCCTTGATGTCGTATTCTTTAAACAGTTTCCTGAGTTCCACGAAAGTGAGCACGGCATCCACTTTTGAACTGCCATCATATCTGAGGGCTTCATCCTTGGCTGCAATGCAGGGCCCGATATACACAACTTTCGTGTCTTCACCATAAAGTTGCCTCACCAGCTGTGCCGAAGCAATCATGGGTGTAATCAGCGGAGCGAGGTTATCGATGATCCCAGGATGAAATTTTTCGATGAGGGCAACGATCGGAGGACAATTGGCAGTTATGTAATATCTCCCGAGGAAATGGGTAAACAACTCGCGGTACTTTTCTGCAACCATATCCACCCCGAATGAGACCTCGTTTACGTAGGAGAATCCCAGTTCGCGGATCATTCTCACGAATTTGCGGTAATCGGTGATATCGTCAAATTCACCGGAAATGCTGGGTGCAACGATGGCCGCAACCTTTTGCCCGGATGCAAGCAACTCCATTGTATCCTTGCAGGCATCCCTGTAGGTGATGGCAAGCGGAGCGCAAACCTG
The DNA here is from genome assembly GCA_937864935.1 of uncultured Bacteroidales bacterium. Lineage (GTDB taxonomy): Bacteria > Bacteroidota > Bacteroidia > Bacteroidales > Lentimicrobiaceae > Lentimicrobium. The sequence goes on along the minus strand of CALMDN010000491.1, from coordinate 3,319 downwards.
CAGACAACTGCCGCATCCGATGCAGCGGTCATGAACAACGATCGGGGCCTCTGAATTTGATTTCACCTGAATGGCATTTACAGGGCATGCCCTGACACAGGCAAAACAAACCATACATTTCTGGCTGTCAATAGCGATTAGCGGTGGTTTCATCAGATCTCTCCTCTACCGGTTAAAACCGGCATGTTATCCTCCCCTTAAAAATCCGGGGTTTCTTTTCCAAAAATTCCATTAAGAATGGCAAGTATCTTATCTTCTGTCAGCTCATGATACTCCTTGCCATCGATTTTTACCAGAGGGCCCTTTTCGCAACTACTGAAACAATGGGCACCATGAAAATGAACCAGATGCCTCAGGTTCTTCTCATTCAGATACTGTTCGATAACCTTTACCAGGCGTTTGTTTCCCCTGGCGAAACACGAACTCCCAAGGCAGATCTGAATATCAATTCTTTGATCCATATTAATCTTCTTCGGTAAGCAAAGCCCTGTGAAAGCTTCAGAAAAGCAGACTTGAGCAATTCCGGAAACCGGTTAAGTGCGTGAACTGCAATCATTCAACAGACAGAACAAAAATAGTTTTTTTTCTAAAATATCTGTTATAAAGTTAACACTGTTAAAAAAATAACAGTATTTTTATCAGCTAATTCAGATGCAGCTGCATTGCTGCACAAAGATACAATGTCTGTAACAATCAGATAAAAAGAATTCATGCCAGATAAACTTGATGAAATAATTAACCGGCATCTTCATCTGCAGCGCGACAATCTGTTACCCTTACTGCAGGAGGTGCAGCAGGCCCTGGGCTATCTTTCTGAAGAGGCGATCAACCGAATCGGGGCCGCTTTAAACCTGAACACCAGCAAGATATACGGCGTTGCCACCTTTTACGATCAATTCCGGTTTGAGCCAAAGGGCAGGTTTCACATTCAGATATGCCATGGCACAGCCTGCCATATTGAAAAATCGGCCCGTATCATCGCTGAAACCGAACGGATACTGAAGATCAGGCAGGGGCAAACAACCCGCGACGGCATGTTCAGCATTGAGGTAGTTAACTGTATGGGGGCCTGTGCCTTGTCTCCGGTTATTGCCATCAACGAAAAGTACTATTCCGGACTTCAGCCACGGGATATCAAAGGTATTATTGATCATTGCAAAACAAACGAAGTCTGACATGCCATCGTCAAACCTTTTAAGCCCTGACATACTGAGAGACTTTGTTTTGCTCAACAAGGTTTCTGAAAACACCCCGGACATAGAGAAGAAGCTCAGTCTGATCAGACGCGATACAGTTACCAAACCGGCAATATTTGTTGGCACCGGCACCTGTGGAATGATTGCCGGAGCAGGTGAAACGCTTCAGTCAATCCGGAATTACCTCTCAGAAAAAGCCATTGATGCTGAAGTTGTTGAGGTTGGATGTATCGGGCTTTGTTCTCAGGAGCCCCTGGTAGATATTCAGTTACCGGGCAAAAGACGGATTTCATTCACAAAAATCACTGCCCCCCGGGTTGAGTCACTGCTCGACGAAGTCCTTAATTCTGAAATACCTGATAACCAGGCACTAGGCCAGTATCCTCATCCACACCTGGAGGCCTGGGAAGGAGTAAGGCTGCTTTCAGAAATGCCTTTCTTCAGGTTTCAGAACAGGATTGTTCTCAGCAACTGCGGAATCATCAACCCGTTTTCCATTGAAGAGTATATTGCCAGGGGTGGTTACAAATCCCTGACCAGGGTACTGCGCAACTACTCCTCAGAAAAAGTCTGCAACATCATCGAAGAAAGTGGCTTGCGCGGACGCGGAGGCGGAGGCTTTCCAACCGGGAAGAAATGGAAAACAGCCCTGAGCGCTGATGCCGACGAGCGCTTTCTGATCTGCAACGGGGATGAAAGCGATCCGGGTGCCTTTATGGACAGGGCGTTGTTTGAAGGCGATCCGCACAAGATTATCGAAGGGGTTGCCATTGCCGCATACGCCATCAATGCCCGCAAAGCATATATCTATGTGAGGGCTGAATATACGCTGGCCGTTGACCGTCTGAAAAAAGGCATCAGTCAGGCAACCGAAGCCGGGCTTCTCGGGCACAACATCCTCAACAGCGGCTACAACCTGACCATTCAGGTGCGTGAAGGTGCCGGAGCCTTTGTATGTGGTGAGGAAACTGCCCTGATCTCCAGTCTCGAAGGCAAACGCGGCACACCCCGGCCCAAGCCGCCATTTCCGGCCGTAAGGGGCTTGTTTGGAAAACCTACGGTAGTAAACAATGTTGAAACACTGGCCAATGTTCCTGCCATTCTCGGGCAAGGTCCATTGTGGTTTTCGGGTACAGGCACCGAGACCAGTAAAGGAACCAAAGTTTTCGCCCTTGCCGGAAAAATCAACAATACCGGTCTGGTAGAGGTCAGCATGGGTACCAGCCTTTTCGACCTGATTTTTCACATCGCCGGCGGAGTAAGAGACGGAAAACGCATCAAGGCCGTTCAGCTTGGCGGACCTTCCGGAAGTTGTCTGCCAGAGCAATTGCTTGATGTAAAAATAGATTACGAAGCCTTGCAGGAAGCCGGAACCATAATGGGTTCTGGAGGCCTGGTGGTGATGGACGAGGATACCTGCATGGTCGATATTGCCATGTTTTTTACCGACTTCCTTCAACGTGAAAGTTGCGGAAAATGCATCCCCTGTCGTGAAGGTTCGCGCCGTATGCACGAAATCCTTGAAAACATCACACGACGTCCTGTGAGTGAATCGGGATACGAAACGCTGGAACGTTTCAAAGGGGTAATGCAACTTGAAAATCTTGCCGGCGTTATCCGCGACACCTCTCTTTGCGGCCTCGGACAAACAGCCCCCAACCCGCTCATCAGCGCGCTGAAGTATTTCAGGGAAGAGTTCGAAGAGCATATTTTCGACAGGAAATGCCGCGCCAATGTGTGCAAAGACCTGAGGGTGTATTACATCGACATTGAAAAGTGTACCGGATGCACTGCCTGCGCCAAGAAATGCCCTACCACTGCCATCATCGGTTCACCCCGCAATCCGCATTTTATCATTGAGGATAAATGTATCGGCTGCGGCATCTGTTATGATGTTTGCAAATTTGTGGCGGTTTTTGTCAGGTAGCTGAGCATAACAAAATTAAAAGCAATGAACTTTACCATTGAGGTCAACAACAAAACGATAACCGCCCGTAAAGGTGAAACCATCCTGGAGGCACTGGAGCGCAGCGGAATCAAGGTTCCTACCCTGTGCCATATGCCGGGCCTCTACCCCACCGGATCGTGCAGAATGTGTGTGGTGGAGGTTGAAGGAAAAAGTA
>CALMDN010000490.1 GCA_937864935.1 uncultured Bacteroidales bacterium | reverse complement strand
CCGGATAGCTGCCCTGACCCTGGTTACCCTTGTCCTGGCAACCAACCTGATTTACTATCTTACCTACGAGCCCGGGATGCCCCATGCTTATAATTTTGCGTTCAATGTCTACTTCCTCTATCTTACCATCAGGTGGCACGAAAAACCCGGTCTGCTCAATTCGGTTTTGCTTGGACTCATCACCGGTCTTATATCGCTGATACGGCCTACTGATGTAATTGTGGCCCTGATATTTGTATTCTGGAAAGTTGGTTCGTTCGGTGCACTGAAAGAGAATATTCTGCTCTTCCTCAGGAAATGGCCCCTGATTCTGACCATTCTGTTTTTTGCCTTTCTGGTGTGGGTTCCTCAGATGCTGTACTGGAAGCATTATACAGATCATTATCTATTCAACCCTTACAAGGATGCTGGTTTCAGGTTCTTTTTTGAGAATCCCCAGATTTTCCTCTCACTTTTCAGCTACCGAAAAGGGTGGCTGCTGTATACTCCGGTGATGTTGCTGCTTTTACCTGGTTTTATCCTGCTCTATCGCAAATACCGGGAGTATTTCTGGCCGGTTATGGTTTATTTTCTGATCAATCTCTGGATTATATCATCGTGGTGTCTTCCTTGGTACGGAGGCAGTTACGGACAACGGGCCTATGTTGCGTCCTATGGCATTATGGCTTTGCCGCTTGCGGCAGTATTCGCCTCGTTGTTTGTAAGAAGAAGGACCCTGGGTTTCATCACCGGCATATTGATTTCCGCTGTTTTTACAGCACACAACCTGTTTCAGCTCAGGCAACATTACCATGGAGCCCTGCATTATGTATCCATGACAAAAGAGGCTTACTGGGATTCTTTCTTGCGACTGCACCCTTCTCCAAGGTTGCAATACCTGCTCTCGTTTCCTGATTATGAAAGCGCCAGAAAGGGAGAATACCCTACTCCGGTGATTGATCAGCGGTACACCGGAAAACTTACCCGGGAAGAGATCCTGCCAAAAGTAGAGAAGGACATTTCAGAAGAATTAAAGAACGATAGTACGAAGATGAAGGAATGGATGAATCAGGCTACTGAGCTGAATATCAGTTACGATAGTCTGATACGAAAGCAGGCTGAGATCAGGATGGAAGAGCAGATCAAGGATGGTATTATCGTTCCCAGGAAATAGAGTTTCAGATGCCGGATAATGTAGTGGAGTTTATTAAAAACGTTACAGGCAGCGGAACCTGCACGGGCTGTGGCTTGTGCGCCGGTCTCGATCCATCGGGTAAATCCTTTATGAAGGATACCCCTTATGGTCCGAGACCATCGATTGCGGCTGATCACCGGATTCCCGACGATATTTTTCATTGTTGTGCCGGACATCGCATAGATTATCCGGCACTTTACATGGCACATTACGGCAAATACCCCGACAGCTGGCTTACCGGGATAATTTCCGGCGTTTATACCGGATTCTGCAATGATGAACAGGTCAGGAGAAACAGTTCATCGGGCGGTGTGATTACTGCCACGCTCACCTATCTGCTGGCAACCGACCGTATTGATTCGGCGATTGTGGTTACCCAGGGAGTTCCGGAGCCTGAAAAAGCATCGGTGGTTATTGTATCCACTCATGCAGAGATCAGGGCAGCTTCTCAATCTGTTTACATACCGGTTTCAACACTGGACATTCTGAACCGGCTGGATCCCGAAAAAAGATATGCCATCACCTGTCTGCCAGAGCAGTCGGCAGCATTGCGCTATCTGCAGCACAAGGGGCACCCGCAGGCACTGAGTATTCGTTATATCCTCGGCCCCTATACCGGTACAGCCATTTATCCCGCTGCCATAAGTACCTTTAAAACCATCAATGGTGTAAAAAGGGATGACAAGGTAACCTCATTGAAATGGCGGGCAGGTGAATGGCCCGGTTACCTTGAAATACTGACGGAGTCGGGCAAGGTTCTGAGGTCACCTAAGGTATATTACAACTTTCTCATTCCCTTCTTTGTTACCAATGCCTCCCTGCAGAGCATGGATTTTGCCAACGAATTTGCTGACCTCGTAGTCGGCGATGCCTGGTCGCCGGAATTTGAATCTCAGGGACAGGGATTTTCTGTTGTGGTCAGCCGCAATGAATCGATGACGTCGATATTGTCAGAAATGAAGCATCAAGGAATACTGAGCCTGGAGGATGCCCCTGCTGAATCGGCTCATTCCATGCATGGACATATGATTGATTTCAAGAAGCGCGGAAGTTATATCCGGAACCGGATGCGGAGAATGCTTGGATTGAAAGCCCCGGATTTCGGCTATAAACCAGCAGTTATCGGGATAAAAAGAGTTCTTGTTGAACTGGTAATTTCATCGATATTTTTGTTCGGAAGAACCCGTTTGTTCAGGTTGATCCTGTACCTGTTGCCGGAAAAAATCATTGGACCTCTTTTCAATTCACTGAGGCTCAGATGGAAGAGCATATCCAAAAAGACAAAACGTCAGGGGCTGGCCTCTTACGAAGTCATCATTTCAGAACAATAGTCATGGTAGATTTCCACCCAATCATAGGAAGGGTTTTCCCACGCATACTTACTCAGTTGAACCGCGATCCAAACACCCTGCATTACGGCAGTTTCGACCGCAACTGGTGGCACTACAGGATCAGGGATTTTTCCTCCATCATTCTTCAGCAGGGAGGCTATTTTCTTGAATTGGTTTCGGATCTGAATGAATTTTCAGAAAACAGCGAACAGATCCGCAGGTTTGCTGCGGCATCGGTCGATTTCTGGGCCAGCAGGGCCATGCGACGTGGTTCCTTCGAAGAGTATTATCCCTGGGAGGATGGCTATCCTCCACTCGCTTTCTCAACGCTTGCCATCGCGAAAATCATCCACAGGCAGGCAATCGGTACGAACCTGCACGGAAAGGCACTGAGAAAGGCAGCAAAGAAACTTAAGCAACGGTTTGAGCCCCAGGCAGCCAACCAGCAGATTGCCGGACTGGCAGCACTGGCAGTATTGAAAAAACTGGACCCCAATCTGGTCAGTAGCTCCCAGTTTGAACACCTTACCGTTAAAACGCTGGCGCTGCAGTCTGATGAAGGCTGGTTCAATGAATACGATGGCCCTGATCTGGGCTATCTGTCGGTTTCTCTTGACTGTCTCTGGGACCTGTACGACTATACCGGTGATTCAAGATTCTATAATTCAGCGGTCAGCGCGTTCCGCTTCCTGTCGCGACTGGTGATTCACCGGCGTGGTTCCATAGGCATGCACAATGCAAGGAACACCGATTACATAGTACCTTACGGCATCTGCCGTTTTCTTCAAACGGAGAATCAGGAACTTGTGAATTCTGCCAGACAGGTTACCGCCTTGCTTTATTCCGGCACGGAGCATCCTCAGCACTTTTTCCATGCAACCGATGACCGGTACTGGAGTCATTACATCGG
>CALMDN010000489.1 GCA_937864935.1 uncultured Bacteroidales bacterium | reverse complement strand
AAACAGCAGCCTGACCCCGGACCTCGGTGGCAACAAAAAGAATGAACTCTCCCTGAATTCGGTGCTCAATGTACGGGAATAAGAATTGTTCCCAAAAAAAGAGGCATCCAACAATCTTCCGATGAACATTTCTATGTTCAACATTGCCTATTTCCCCGATGAGCGGGGGCCCAACAACTACGATGTGCTGCCGACCGGGGTGTCGAAAGGTATTTCAGAGACCGGGAAACTGCTGGATCCGAAAACCCGCTGGGGTGGGATCATGCGGAAGATTGAATCCACCGACTTTGAAGCTTCCAACGTCGAATACATCGAATTCTGGATGATGGATCCTTTCACTGAGGACACACTGCGCAACAGTGGAGACCTCTACTTCAACCTGGGGGATATTTCTGAAGACATTCTGCGCGACAGCCGCAAAAGCTTTGAAAACGGGCTGCCGACTTCGGAAGAGGTGAAAAATGTGGATACCACGGTCTGGGGAAGGGTGCCTACCCTGCAGGCCCTTGTGGATGGATTTGACAACAATGTGGAAGCCAGACCCTTTCAGGATGTCGGTTACGATGGTTTGAGGGATGCGGATGAGCGGTCATTTTTCGAAAGTCAGTACCTCAACCGCATTGCAAATTCCTACGGAACTTCCTCTGAAGCCTTCCAGAACGCCTTTAACGATCCCTCGTCAGATAACTATCATTATTATCTGGGGGATGATTACGACAACAACCCTCAGTTCAACAGTGTAACCCAGCGCTATAAAAACTTCAATGGCCCGGATGGCAATTCCCCGGCCTCTGAACAGTCTGACACCGACAACAGCCAGGGAACCCGCAAGCCCAATGTTGAAGACATCAACTCCGACAATACCCTGAGTGAACAGGAACGCTATTATCAGTATAAGATCAGACTGGATCCCGATCGTATGATTGTTGGAGAGAATTACATCTCCGACATGTATGAAGCCAAAGACATTACGCTGGAAAACGGAAAGAAGGGACAGGTAAAATGGTACCAGTTTAAAATTCCGATTCAGAGTCCCGACCTGGTAGTCGGTAATATTCAGGATTTCAAGAGCATACGGTTTATGCGCATGTTTTTAAAGAATTTTGAACGTCCGGTGGTGATCAGGCTCGCAACCCTCGAACTGGTGAGGGGTGAATGGCGTAAATACTACAGCAACCTGCTTTCTCCGGGCGAATACATTCCTGATCCCAACCAGAGTGAAACAGATTTCGAAATTTCGACCCTGAGTGTTGAAGAAAACGGAGCCAGAACGCCCATTATCTATGTGAAACCTCCGGGAATTGAACGGGAAGTAAACGTCGGGACCACCAATTACCAGGAGCTGGATGAGCAGACCATGGTACTCAAAGTCTGCAACCTGCTCGATGGGGATGCCCGCGGTACATATAAGACCACCGATTTTGACTTCCGTCAGTACAAGAAGCTGAAAATGTACATTCATGCTGAAAAGTCGATCGAGAACAAAGAGCTTGAAAAGGGTGATCTGACCGTTTTCGTAAGGGTAGGTTCTGACTTTACTGAGAACTACTATGAATACGAAATTCCGGTGGAGTTTACCCCCTGGGGAAGCCGCCAGGATTATGATATCTGGCCTGAAGCCAACCGTATGGAAATTGAGCTTGCGAAACTGGTGGATGCCAAGCAGCAGCGCAACGATGCCATGGGCATGCCGGGTTCCATGGTTACGGTGATTACCCCCTATGAGGTATACGATGGCGACAACAGGATTACAGTAGTGGGTATGCCCAGTCTGAGCGACATCAAGGCCTTTATGATCGGGGTGAGAAATCCGAAAAAACTGCATCCTTCCGACCTTGACGATGGCGAAGAAAAGTGCGGGGAAATCTGGGTGAATGAGTTGAGGCTCACCGACTTCGACGAGAAGAGCGGATGGGCAGCAACGGCCCGTGTGGCAGCCAACCTGGCCGATCTGGGGAATGTCGTGGTTTCTGGAAGCTATTCAACCCCGGGTTTCGGGAGTATCGAGAAGAAAGTCAACGAACGGCAGCAGGAAGCCATCGGTCAGGTGGATGTGGCCACCAACATTCAGCTGGGTAAGTTTTTCCCTGAGAAAGCCGGCATCAAAATACCCATGCACATCGACTATTCCGAAATCCGTACCACCCCGAAATACAACCCGCTTGATCCTGACATTCTCTACAGCGAGCTCATCCGCGATCTTGACGGCGACGGAAAGGATTCAGTGCGCAACAAGGTGCAGGACATTACCCGGCGCACCAACGTCAACTTTGTGAACATGCGCAAGGAAAAAGTCGGTGCCAAAGGGAAACCTAAAATTTATGCCATCGAGAATTTCGATTTTACCTATGCCTATTCACACCTGTATCACCAGAACATCGACATAGAATACGACAGCCGCAAGCAGTACCGCGGGGGGATTGGTTATAACTTTATCAACAATCCCAAACAGGTGAAGCCACTGCAGAAAGTGAAATTCCTCCAGAGCAAGTCACTGGCGATCATCAAGGATTTCAATTTCTATTACATGCCCAAGATGTTCTCGTTCCGCACCGATATGAACCGCCAGTACACCGAGCGGTTGCTGCGCAACAAAACCGAAGCCCTGGTGCTCATCGAACCCACCTATACCAAAACCTGGGACTGGAACCGTTTGTTTGACATGAAATTTGACCTTTCCCAGTCACTGAAACTCGAGTATCAGGCCAATGCCAACGCTTATGTCAACGAACCTCCCGGCAGGATTGACAAGAGTGCGGATGATTACAAGCTGAAGCGCGACTCCATCTGGGATGAAATCTACAATTTCGGCAGCATGAACCGTTTCACGCAAACAATGAGCCTCAACTACATTGTGCCGATCAATAAAATTCCGCTGTTCAACTGGATTAACCTGAATACCCGTTATGCCAGCACCTTCCGCTGGGAGGCCTCGCCACGATCCATTCAGGACATCATGGGGAACACGATTGAAAACTCCAATACCATCAACATCAACGGAAGTGCACGTCTGACCAACCTTTACAACAAAGTCGGATTCTTCCGGAAAATCGCCCAGTCGGGCAAGCAATCCCCGCCACAGCGGCCGGGACCCGGCAACAGGGAGGGCGGAGCACCGAAGGAAGACAAGAAGGAAGAGCCCCCTCAGGAGCTGGCAGCCGACAGTACCAAAAACAAGAAGGCTTCGGAAGTCTTCAAAATCATGGGAACCGGTTTTGTGAAGCTGGTGATTGGTTTTAAAGATGTACAGTTTAATTACACGGAATCCAATGGTACGCTGTTGCCGGGCTTTATGCCGCAACCCGATATTCTCGGCACCCGCCTCAGCGATATGGCACCTGGTATGGGTTTTGTGTTCGGGAGCCAGCAGAATATCCAGCAAACAGCTGTAGATAAGGGCTGGCTGACCACGGATACCCTCCTGAATACAGCCTATGTAACCCGCCTGACCAGAAACATTACGGCCAGGGCTACCTATGAACCTTTCCCTGAATTCAGGATTGAGTTTACCGCCGATAAAACCGAATCGTTCGGGCACCAGGAGTACTTTAAGGCGAACAGTGCCGGTGAGTTTACCAGCTCCTCGCCCCAGGACCGTGGTTCCTTCAGTATCTCATTCATGGCCTGGAAAACAGCTTTCAGAAAGGACAATAAAGACAATATCTCCGAAACCTTCGAGGAGTTCAAGTCGAACCGCCAGGTGATCGCTGCCCGGCTGGCTGCTGAGAATCCCTTTTCAACAGGTTATGATTCAACCGGTTATCCTACAGGATATGGCTCTGGTTCACAGGAGGTGCTGCTGCCGGCATTTCTTGCTGCTTACTCAGGCCGGGATGCAAAACAGGTTTCCCTCTCTCCTTTCCCGAAAATTCCGATTCCAAACTGGACTTTCCGTTACGGAGGGCTTTCTAAGCTTGAGTTTTTCAAGAAGTATTTCAAAACCATCAACCTGGCACATACTTACCGTTCTACCTATGCCGTTGGCAACTACGTGTCGAACATTGAGTATGCCGAGGAGATGGGATTTCCCACTGCCTTTGATTTCTCGGGAAATTTCATTCCAAAGAACCGGATTGAACTGGTTACCCTTACCGAACAGTTCAGTCCGTTTATCGGGGTGGACATGACCTGGAACAACAGCCTGATCTCAAAACTGGAATACAAGCGCTCGCGCAACCTTTCGCTCAGTTTCGTCAACAACCAGCTCACCGAAGTCTCCAGCAAGGAAATTGTTATCGGACTGGGTTACCGGTTTAAGGATGTTAAACTGAACATCTCATCGGGTGGCAGAAAGCAGCAGCTGAAAAGTGACCTGAATGTCAAACTCGACCTTTCCATCCGGGACAACAAGACCATTCTGCGGCGTCTTGATGAGGACATCAACCAGGTTTCAACCGGTAACCGCATGATCTCCATCAATTCCTCGGCAGATTATGTGATCAACCAGCGGTTTAATGTGCGCCTGTTTTTCGATAAAACCAGCACAAACCCGTATGTTTCATCGCAATTCCCCAACTCAACGACCAATTTTGGGTTCAGCCTGAGGTTTACCCTGGCACAATAGGGCTGCCGGAAACATCCCGGATGCA
>CALMDN010000488.1 GCA_937864935.1 uncultured Bacteroidales bacterium | reverse complement strand
CCGCACCGATAAACGAACCGCCATCAATGATCAGGCTCTCAAAACTGGCCGCTTGTGTCAGCGTGGGATAAGCCGGTGCCCCTTCACGGATATAGGCATTTCTTCCCGGACCCGGGAGACCGTTGGTCCAGTTGGATGGATTGTTCCACGAACTTCCTGAATTTCCTGTCCATAGCGTACTGTCTTCAGGACAGTTTTTGACCATCATGATTACAGTATTGTTGGTGAAATCGATGTCCGGGCAGGGTTCTCGCATTTCAGCTGTTATCTGATCTCCGTTCTGGGGGATATAGCTGAAGGTTTCACCGCCGGTGTATGCGGTTGTACCGTTGACCATCCATTGAAACACATAGTTGTCGGGTTGTTTTCTTTCCGGAATGGCCTTAAAGCTTACCTGAGTTCCGGAACAGACATTGTTTTCACCGGCAACAATATAGACTTTGCTGTTGAAGCTTGTAATCACGGCACTTCCTGTCATCCAGGTTGAATCACAGTCATTTCTACCCAGAATAAAATATTCCGTTTCAAGATCAACACTGAAAGTCAAGGGTCCCCCGGTTCCGGGTTCTTCGGCTGCCCAGTAGGGAATTTTTCTACCATCATACAGAATATAAACAGAATAGACAGCATCAGTTTCTGATCCTGAAATTCCGATTGAATATCCTCCGAAAGCATTGCAGAACTCACCACTTCCCCACACCTCAAAAGCTACCGGTGCAGTGATACAGTCGGCTCCGGCTTGCATAATGTAGTTTGCAGTTCCGTCCGGGTTGTTCGAATAGGCCGGTTGCATGAGACTGACGCTCGTACTGATTCCTTCAAAATTTGTTGAATAATAGGTGTTGTCTGAAGTTTTCTGATGCTGGGTTTGTATATCAGAAGCAGATGCATAAAAGGAAAATAAGAAAACTGACAGTACGAAGCTTAAAGCTTTTTTTTCGATGTAATTGAAGCTCATTTTCTCAAAGTTTTTATCGTTCAGAATTTGAATTCAGCTCCTTTTTCTTTGTGTTACAAAGTAAATACTGAGCATGAAACCAGTTTATTCCGGTTATTTATCATAATCTGAACAGAATAGGTTAACGGTTCATTATAATTTCATATATTTATGCCTGTTGTCAGGTTGAAAGATGTTGAAAAAACCATCTTTTTATCCTGAAAAAGCACTGCAATATACAACAGCCTTTGCAGGAATGTTGCTTAAAATCGGTTTATTTTCAGCATAGTATGAAAAATCAGTAGTTACACTTATACCGCTTCCTGTTAAATATCGTTAATGCCTACGTATATTCACCCATGATCATCTATTTTTGACTTTAAATCATCAGGTATGTCTCCAAAACTATCCCTCTGGCTGGTGCTTATTTTACTTTTCGCAAATACAGGTTATGCCCAGACAGTAAAGGGCCGTATAGTTGACGAATCCGGAAAACCGGTTCCGTATTCGACTGTCTATGTTAAGGAGGTTTCTCTGGGTGCAGCTGCCAATGAGGAAGGTCTTTTTGAATTGCCTTTGGGTGAAGGAAATTACACCTGTGTTTTTCAGTGTATGGGATATCAGACCCTAACAAAGACTCTAAAATCCACTTCCGGTGATCAGGTAACTGAGATTGTACTCCCTCAGAAAATCTATACCCTTAACGAGGTAGTTGTTGGTGGTGGCGAAGATCCGGCTTACCGGATCATGCGGAAGGTGATCAGAAATGCCCCGCTGTATGCAGCCATGGTGAAATCATACAAGGCTGAGGTTTACATCAGGGGTAGCCTGAATATTAGAAAAATATCTGCCATGGTTAAATGGATGGCCCGCGACGACCTGAAAGAATCCAATATCAGGGAAGGTGATACTTACCTCGAAGAGTCGGTCAATGAAATTGATTTCACCGCGCCGAACCTTACCCGTCAGAAAGTGAAGTCAATCCGCAGCACCTTTCCGGGAGGCAATGAAAATCAGTCAGCAGGTGCCATTGGATTTATCTCAGGCAATATTTATCAGCCGGGAGCCTTCGGCAGTGCCCGTTCTCCCATTTTATCCGGGGCTTTCAACTACTACAAGTATCGCTATGAAGGGGTAAATACCTATGATGATGTGATTGTATACAAAATAAAGGTCATACCCAGGGGAGAAGGCCCCCAGTATGTAAAAGGTACCCTTTATATTATCGAAGGACTCTGGTGTTTATACAGCATCAACATCAGCATCAGCCAGCAACTGGGATTTGATATGCAGCTCAATCAGACCTACAGCGAAGTCAGAGACGGAGCCTGGCTTCCGGTCAACAACCGCTACAAGCTAGAAATGGACCTGATGGGCAATGAAGGCTCTTTCGCTTACAATACCTCGATCCGGTACAATGAACTGCAGGTAAATCCCCCCGGACAGGCCTTGAGGAAATCTGCATCAGCAAATGCTGCAAAGCCTCAGGCACAGCAGAATACATCAGAAAAGAAAAAAGCAAAGATAGACCGGAGAACAGCGGAACTGTCACAGATTGAGAATCCGACGAACCGTCAGGCCAATAAAATCTCGGAACTTCACAGAAAGAAGAATGAGGTGATTCTGAAAGACTCGCTCAGGAATGATCACACCTTTGTGGAAACCTACAAAACGGTTTTCGATTCCAATGCACGCAAGAGCGACTCTGCCTTCTGGAATAAAGTTCGGCCTATACCCTTATCAAATAACGAGGTGCTCAGTATCAGGGGGTTTGATTCCATTCAGCAGCACAAGCCACAAAAATCTACCGATTCCACCGGGAAAAAAGTGCCGCGAAATAAAAAATTTCTGCCGAATTTCGTTTTCGGAGGCAATTACCAGCCAGATACCCTGAACAGTTTCAATTTTGCCGGCCTGCTCTATCCCTGGGGCTTAGGCTTCAATACAGCTGACGGATTGACCTACCGCACTTCTTTCGGATACCGCAGGGGGAATGCACACCGGGGGCAGAATGAGTTCTCGGCTGAATTCAATCCGGCTTATGCTTTCAGCCGTGAAACATTTATGTGGGATTTTAAAATGGGCTTCAAAGAGAAAGGACGTTACCGGAACGATCTTTTTATCAGTTTCGGATCGGGTAACAGCGATTATAACTCCGGCGGTGGAGCCAGCCAGCTTGAGAATTCCATTTCTACCCTCTTTTTCAGGCAGAATCTGAAAAAATACTACAACAAGGACTATTTTGAACTCAGTCATAGCATCAGTTTTCAGCCTTATGTGAAACTGTCTTCCTCCTTGTTGCTCACTGAGGTTAAATCGCTCGAGAATACAAGCGATTATTCATTCTTTTACAGAGATGAAAGGGAGTTTTCATCCAATGTGCCTGAATCAGATAATTACCGGATGACTACCCACCGTGATTTTGTGTTGAACCTGAATTTCTCATGGAAAGCAATGCCATTTTATGTGATTAAAAATGGCAGGAAAGTTCCGCGTCCCGGGCTCAACAATGGACCGGAGTTCAGGATAAACTTTAAAAAAGCACTCCCCATTGATCCCTATTATTCTGACTATGATTTTGTTTCGGCCGGAATCAGTCAGCGGCTGAGGGCCGGACAGAACGCCAGTATTCATTATGATTTTGAAACCGGTGGCTTTATCACCAAGCAGCAACTCTTTTTCGATGATTACAGGCATTTCAATGTGCAGCCTCTCGTTGTCGGGCTCAAATCTCCGGAGATGGTTTTCAACCTGAACAGCTATTACCGAAACAGCACGGATGGTTATTTTGCTGAAGCGCACCTGATCTACTCGTCATCACTGCTTTTGCTTAAGCGCCTTCCGCTGATCCGCAACCGTCTCTGGACAGAGAGTATTTCCCTGAACTACCTCTATACTACCGGCGCTCAGCATTACCCAGAGGTAGGCTATTCGATCGGAAACTACTTTTATACCGTGGGTGTTTTTGCCGGGTTTCAGGATATGAAATTCCATTCTGCCGGCTTCAGGATTTCCATTCCGTTATTCAGCAGAAAAGAGGTGGTTGTCTCACTGTAGGCTGCTGCCTGATTGACAGCCTGAGACACCGGATGTACTT
>CALMDN010000487.1 GCA_937864935.1 uncultured Bacteroidales bacterium | reverse complement strand
ACAGTGGATCCATCAGCGTGGAAACCACAGAAGGGATAGGCAGTATATTTACACTGCTGCTGCCCGGTCCTGAAAATCCTTCCTGATTTTCTCCGCTCCCCTTTGGCTCCCGGTAGTGTGAAGCTCTGGTACGGGTGCTCCATTTATTCCCTGAACAATGGTCAGAAAAGGATTTAATAATTAATTTAGCCCCATTAAAGATTTAACCCACCAAAACCGAAACCATGAACTTTCGCAGACTGATCACCGTTTTATCGGTTGCCGGTATGATGACAATCGTTGCCGGATGCACCAACACGCCAAAAACTGAAGAAGAAATGGAAAATAATTTTGCCGGGGTTCTCACTACCGGCGAGGCCCTGAAACCTACTGATAAAGAAGATGTTGCACAGCGTCTTTCAGCCTATGCAACAGTAAAGCTAACTGCTGACATCAACCACCTTTCGGATAAAGAAAAGCAGATACTCCCGCTGCTCTTTGAAGCCGCCCAACTCATGGACGACATCTACTGGCAACAGTCACTGGGCAACAAAGAAGCCTTTCTTTCGCGCATCAGCGATGAGTCGGCCCGCAGGTTTGCAGAAATCAATTACGGCCCCTGGGACAGGCTCAACGGGAATCAGTCGTTTATTGAAGGCATCGGAGAGAAGCCTCTGGGAGCAAATTTCTATCCCACCGATATGACCAAAGAGGAATTTGACACCCTGCAGAATCCCGACAAACTGAGTCTGTACACCCTCATCCGCCGCAACGATGACCGGTCCCTGCGCGTGGTCTGGTATCACGATGCCTATGCTTCAAAGATAAAAAAGGCTGCCGATCTGCTCAAACAAGCTGCTGCACTGGCTGAGGATGCCGGGCTTAAAAAATACCTGGAACTGCGCGCCGAAGCCCTGCTCACCGACAAATATCAGGAAAGCGACTTCGCCTGGATGGATATGAAAACATCGAACATAGATTTTGTGGTCGGCCCCATTGAGAATTATGAAGACGCCCTTTTTGGTACAAAAGCTGCTCAGGAGGCCTTTATCCTGATCAAGGATGTTGAATGGAGCAACCGTCTGGCCCATTTTGCAGCCTTGTTGCCCGGTTTGCAGAAAGGCCTGCCGGTGGATCAGAAATACAAAAATGAAGTGCCCGGTTCAGATGCCGACCTGAATGCCTATGATGTGGTCTTTTATGCCGGCGATTGCAACTCTGGCAGCAAAACCATTGCCATCAACCTTCCCAACGACGAAGAGGTTCAGCTGAAAAAGGGAAGCCGTAAACTTCAGCTTAAAAATGCCATGAAGGCAAAATTTGATAAAATCCTGGTGCCGATTTCCGATATGCTCATCGATGAATCGCAGCGCAGGTACATTAAGTTTGACGCTTTCTTCGGCAATACCATGTTCCACGAAGTCGCACACGGACTGGGAATAAAAAACACCCTCAACGGCAAAGGCACGGTACGTGAAGCCCTGAAGGAACAGTATTCAGCGATAGAAGAAGCCAAAGCCGATATCCTCGGACTTTACCTTGTTACGAAGTTATATGAAATGGGCGAACTCAAAGAAGGCGAAGTGATGGACAACTACGTAACCTTTATGGCTGGCATTTTCCGCTCGGTACGTTTCGGAGCTGCCAGTGCCCACGGCAAAGCCAACATGCTTACCTTCGCCCACTTCTCAGAAAACGGAGCTTTTACCCACCAGGACAACGGAACCTATATGGTGAATTTCGACAAGATGAAACTGGCCGTTGAGAGTCTTGGCGGTATGATCCTTACCCTGCAGGGCGATGGCAACTACGAAAAGGTAAAAGAACTGATTTCAACCAAATCGGTTATCCCGGTTCAGCTTCAGGCTGACCTGGATAAACTCAGAAACGCCAGTATTCCTGTTGACATCGTATTTGAACAGGGCAAAAGTGAACTGGGACTCTGACCGTTCATCCTGAAGTCCCGGCTTTGTACAAAAGCGGACAGTACTGCTGTAAAAACGGACAGTACCTGAAAGCCAATTGCCGGAATCATTGTATATGTAGTTGATTTTATGACTATTGTATCAGTGGCACGATTTTAGACCGGCAGCAGCTTTTACTGGAAATAAAGTCAAAAGGCAGATTCAACCAAACACAAATTAACAAATCAAACAAATGAAGAAAACTTTCTTTACGCTGATTCTGATTGCAATGATTTCAGCAGGCCTCAGGGCCGGAAATCCACCGGATGAGGGCATGTGGCTACCCATGTTTGTTGAGCGTCTCAACTATGTTGACATGCAGAAAATGGGACTGAAACTCAGCCCGCAGGAAATTTACGACATCAACCATTCAAGCCTGAAAGATGCCATTGTTAATCTTGGCGGATTCTGCACAGCTGAAGTTGTATCGGATAAAGGACTGCTGTTTACCAATCATCATTGCGGCTACGATGCTATTCAGAAGCATAGTTCACTCGAACACGATTACCTCACCGACGGTTTCTGGGCCAGGAGCCTGGGCGAAGAACTTCCCAACGAAGGCTTGTCGGTATCCTTTTTGGTAAAAATGGACGATGTAACCTCGCGCGTACTTGAGAAAGTGAAACCCGAAATGAGTGAAAGCGAAAGGTCGGCCGCCATTGGTAAAGCTGTTGAAATGCTGAAACAGGAAGAAGCTGCTGACGGCAAATACGAGGTTTCGGTTAAGGGTTTTTACAACGGGAATGAGTATTACCGTTTTGTTTATGAAGTTTATGAAGACGTCCGCCTTGTTGGTGCCCCTCCTTCAGCCATTGGTAAGTTTGGCGGTGATACCGACAACTGGATGTGGCCCCGTCATACCGGAGACTTCAGCATTTTCAGGGTATATTCTGGTCCTGACGGTAAACCGGCACCCTACTCAAAGGAAAATATCCCCCTCAAACCCAAACATTTTCTGAAGATATCGGTAGATGGCGTTGAACGCGGCGACTATGCCATGATCTGGGGATATCCTGGTACCACCGACCGCTACCGTACTTCGCATGGAATTCAGGCTACCCTCGGGGAAATCAACCCGGCCATTATAAAAGTGGGAGGTAAAATTCTGGAAATCATGAAGTCTGATATGGACAAAAGTGATGATGTCCGCATTAAATATGCTTCAAACTATGCTGGTCTGGCCAATTTCTGGAAAAATAAAATCGGCGAAAGCCGTGGCCTGAAACGCCTGGATGTTTATGACAAGAAAAAAGCCATTGAAGATAAATACACAGCCTGGGTAATGGCCGATGAGTCTCGCAAAGCCATGTACGGGAGCACCCTTCAGGATATTTCCGACGTTTATTCTGCCTACAGCGCTTCAAAATACAACACGAAACTCTGGTACCTTCAGATCTCATTCTTCGGATCACAGATGATGCAGTTTCCTATGCAGACGCAAGGCATCATCAACATCCTGAAAAGCGGACAAAAAGGTGAGGAGTTACAGGCTTCACTGGTTCCTTTCTACGAAATGGGTAAAGGCCAGTTTAAGAACTACAATCCGGCAACCGAAGAAAAAATCGTTGCGGCCATCCTCGAAATGTACCGCCAGGATATTCCTGCAGATGCCCTGCCCGATATCTTTAACCTGATCGACAGAAAATTCAAGGGTGATGTGCACCTCTTTGCAAAGAAAATGTTCGAAACTTCAGTGCTGACTACCCCCGAAAAATATGAAGCATTTCTGGCAAAACCCTCCATCAAGGTGTTTGAAAATGATCTGGCTTACAAGCTGACCAATTCATTCTACAATTCGTTCATGACCCAGAATATGAGCATGACCCAGAACGGGGAAAAACTGAAGAAAGCACAGCGCCTGTTTGTTGACGGACTCAGGAAATCGAATCCGGAAAAGGTGTATTATCCCGATGCCAATTCAACCATGCGCGTAACTTTCGGCAAGGTGCTCGATTATTATCCGGCTGATGCGGTTCATTACGATTATGTAACCTATGCTGAAGGAATTCTTGAAAAAGAAGATCCCACCAACGATGAATTTATCGTTCCTGCTCGTTTGAAAGAGATCATTGAAACCAAAGATTTTGGTAAGTGGGCCGACAAAAACGGCCGGATGGTTGTATGTTTCCTGAGCCACAACGACATCACCGGAGGTAACTCAGGAAGCCCGGTACTCAATGGCAATGGCGACCTTATCGGAATTGCATTCGACGGCAACTGGGAGGCCATGAGCGGTGATATCGCATTTGAAACCGAATTGCAGCGTACCATCAACGTCGACATCAGGTATGTGATGCTTATCATTGACAAATACGCCAATGCGCAGAATATTCTCGAAGAGCTGCGTTTTGTGAAGAAATAAACAGATTGCAGCCTCTGCTGAAAAAGTCCCGGATTGATCAATCCGGGACTTTTTTTATTTCCGGCTCCCATTCTGCAACCGGATTGAACAAAAACAGATGTTATGGAATTATGTATATTTAATACCTTCAAACCCGTACATTTGCCTGAGAGCCGGGAGGCATTCAGACATGATTTTCTGATAAATTATCTGATTCCCTGAGAAAATAGCCCAGTGTATTGATTAAAAGAGAACAAAGAAACATGAAAAACACGCTGGTATTAATCCTGCTATTGCTGACAGCCCATTCCGGATATTCTCAGAACCGCCTGGCCGACAGCCTTGAAAACGCCATCAGAACCGGTGCAGCCAAAGACACCAACCTTGTTAATGCACTCAACCGCCTCTCCATAAACTTCTGGTATAAAGATACCGACAAGGCCTACGATTATACGAAACGTGCCCTTGACGAGGCCAACCGGCTGAACTTCAAACGCGGAATGGCAGTATCAAACAACCTGATGGGGGTGGTATTTGATATAAAATCGGAATTCGACAGCGCACTGTTTTATTACAACAAATCAGTGATTTACAGCAGGGAGACAGGATACCTGAAAATACTGGCCAGCGCATACAACAACATCGGGATGGTTCACAAAAACCGGGGAAATTACAGCCTGGCCATCAGGGCCTACCTCGATGCACTCCGGATATTTGAAAAGCAGAATATTGAGAAGGAAATCGGGAACACCTACAACAATCTGGGGCTGGTGTATTACGATATGAAACAGTACAATACAGCCCTCGATTTCCATCAGAAGTCACTTGCCATCAGAGAAAAAATCAAGGATAAATACGGGGTAGGGGCTTCACT
>CALMDN010000486.1 GCA_937864935.1 uncultured Bacteroidales bacterium | reverse complement strand
TGATGGCGTATAATCACTTCAAGTGCAGCATCGAGTTCAGCCCGGCCGCCCATTCCGGTCGACAGGATCATCGGAATCTTTGTTTCTGCCATGGCTTCAAGCAGCGGCAGGTTGGTCAGGTCGCGGGAGGCTACTTTCAGCCGGTCGGGTTCAAAATACCGAAGCATGCTCAGACATCCCCGTGCACAGAGCGTTTCAACAAAATCAAGCCCTTTGGATTTAGCGTAGCGGTATATCTCAAAATGCTGTTCATCGTTCAGCTCCAAAAAAGCCCGGTGTTCTCCATAGGTTTTGCCAAACGAGTTCGGGTTGTCATAGGGTTTCATCATGGCTGAGGCCGAAAGCTCCTCATTCAGGGCGCGCCTGGTGAGCTTGATGGCATCCATGGGTTTCAGTTTCTCTCCGAAGAGATTGTCAACCACAGGTTGAGAAACTGCGTCGATCAGTTGAAGGGCTATTTCAACCGAACCATTGTGGTTCTGGCCTATTTCACCGATGATGTATATACTGTTATTCATAGGTAATCAGAATGTTTTTATTTCGTATTCAGGGTAATCTGATTTTTCATTACCTTCCTGAAATCGTTGTTTTCATCAACAAGTTTTACCAGAGCTTCCGGGTTGTTCGTGCTTCCCCTGGCAGCCAGCTGCCGGTAAATTTTACGATATAGTTCGTAATCTTCAGGGGTGTCTAAGGTAAACCTCAGGTCGGTACGCTTGCCCAGACCATTCGGAGCAGGGGTGAGGCCTATATTGAAGGTTTGCGGATGGCTGTATAGATAGTTGGTAACATGTTCCCTGTAAAGTGAATCGTTTGTTAGTGAAGCGGTCTTGACCAGGGCTTTTAATGTTACAGCTTCTCCCCATAAACCTATGTGTGTCATTATAGAAGGCTGGTTTCCATCCATCTCATAGCCCATATAATCCACCTTTCCTGTACTCAGCATGCGCGCTAACAGCAGGGTAGAGGCAACATCGAAAAACGGATTGTCGGCACATACCCTCAGTATGGTTTCGAACCGGAAATGCTCAGCAGTTTTTATAAAGCGGTCGAGGACATCATTTTCAGATCCCCTGAAGTACGGAACACCTGCTTTGGCACAGATTTCTACGATGATGTCATCGCCTGAAGCAGTAGTAGTGGCGATGACAAAGGGAGTTCGGCCTGCTTCCTGTTTAAATTTATTGATCATCAGGGTAATGAGGTTCTGATCTTCAAAAAAGGGAAGCGTCATTTTGCCGGGCAGACGGCTTGAACCTGTGCGGGCCTGGATGATGATTCCGGTTTTATTGGACACGAGCATGTTTAGCATCGGCATGTAAACGATAATATGCAAAGATAGCAACATTTGCTGCTTGAGAACTTCCCATCTAAGGCAAACTTATCAATACTAAGGTCTAATGCTTATATTTGCATCCCTGAAATAAGAAGTAACAATATGCACGATTCACTGAATATATGCATTGCAGGAGCCGGGACCATCGGAACAGCGCTGGGACAGGTTCTTGCAGAAAAGGAGAACCTCAGGGTCAGCCTGCTGTCGGTAGAGGCCGATGTGGTGAATGACATCAACCACCACCACATCAACACCGCTTATTTCCCCCAGATTCGTCTTAATCCGGCCCTGACTGCCAGCATGGACAACACCCTGCTGAAGGATGCAGCCATTGTTTTTCTTGCCATTCCCTCAGTGGTAGTGGTTTCGTATGTAAACTCTATAAAACCGTTTCTTAACCCGGATGCCCTGCTCGTTAATCTTGCCAAGGGATTCGGCAACGACAATGAAACCATTACCTCGGTGCTTGACCGGCAGGTTTCCAACCGGGTATGTACGATGAAAGGTCCGACATTTGCCCGCGAAATGATCAACCACATCCCGACCTCCATGACGGTAGGATCGGAACAGGAGTCCGTTTATGCCCTACTGTCGGATGTCTTCAGCGGAACTTCGGTACACACCGACTACAGCAACGATGTTACGGGGGTGGAGATCCTCAGCATTCTGAAGAATATTTACGCGATTATTGTTGGAATTGTGGATGCACATTTCGACTCTCCCAACCTGAGGTTTATGATTTTTACCCGGGCCTTCAACGAGATGCGCCAGGTGCTGCTCAGGTTTGGCGGGAGGCAGGAGACCATGTTCAGATACTGTGGTATCGGGGATTTCGGGTTGACTTCGCTCAACGACCTCAGCCGCAACCGGACCCTCGGCCTGCTCATCGGGAAAGGCTTTTTTACCGACGATATCTCAGGTAAAGTAGTGCTCGAAGGACGTATTGCAGCCGGAATCATCGGAGAACAACTTCAGAAAATGCAGGTAGCAGTCGGCGAATACTACATGCTGAATGAGCTGAACAAGATCTTCCGTGGAAATTACAATGTGAAGAAGTTTGTCGGCAACATAGTCAACAACAGTCCGACGTCAGTTTAAAACCTTCCTGACAGGTCAGCGGCTGATAAAATCAAGGCGCGTTGCCAGCTGTGCCGTTAGCCGGGCACGGGAGAACCTTCCGATGTCTGATCCCTGTTGAATGGGTTCTCCGGATCTGAATTTTCTGAACAGAAGCTGCAGGGTTGCACGCATCTGGTCCGGATCATCTTTCTCAACCACATAGCCGGTGCCGGTTTCCCGGATTACCTGTGCCGCATCGCCATCTGACGGGCCTATGCACAATATTGGTCTGCCTGAGGCCATATACTCAAAAAACTTACCCGGCAGAATCACCCTGGCATTGGGGGTGTCGTTGATGAGCAACAACAGGACCTGTGACTGCTGCTGAATTTTTACTACTTCATTGTGAGGCAGGTAAGGAATTCTGTTCACAAATTGGGTCAGTCCTGCCTGATCTAACCGTTCCAGCACGGAGTAGTCAACGCTTCCTACGAGCTTGATTTCCAGGTTGGCTGCGAAATCCGGATTCTCCGAAACCTCTGCTTTCAGCGCTTCCCAAAGGATGTCAGGGTTGCGGGTTTTTACCATCGTGCCGATGTGTGCGACTGAGAAGCGTGTATCAGCCACCGTTTTCTCCGAAGATATATCCGAATCATCATAGCCATTGGTTATCACGGTATAATCCCGCTTCAGCAGTCTGAGAAAATCACTTTTCATTGAATTGCTGATGACCACCACTTCGTCGGCATTCTTCAGAATACTCATTTCCATGCGGTGATGTTTGCGGTCGGCCCAACGGCTGAGCATCAGTTCGTGGTAAAAATCGATGTTGGTCCAGGGGTCACGGAAGTCAGCCAGCCAGGGGAGTCCGGTTCTTTGTTTTACCCCCAGCGCAATCATGTGCATCGAATGCGGCGGGCCGGTTGAAACGATGGCATCCACCCTGTGTTTGCTGAGATATGCTGTAAGAAACTTCACCGATGGCCTGATCCAGAATTTACGGGCATCGGGGATAAAGAAATTGCCCCTCAGCCAGATGGAGAACTTCTCCGCCAGTCCGGGCCTTTTCTTCTCAGAGAGAAAGCCGGCATTGATGCGTTCGTTTTTTCCGGCGCCGACCAGTTTTTTATAGAAACTGTAAGGCTCCCAGATAGGGGTCCTGATGATTTCAATGCCGGAGGGAATGTCGGCTGTCAAACTGTTGTCGGTAGCGGGGTATTCCGGATTTTCGGGGGTGTAAATCACCGGCTCCCAGCCTTCCTTGCGCAGGTACTTTACAAACTTAAGCCACCGCTGTACTCCGGCTCCTCCGCTTGGCGGCCAGTAGTAGGTAATGATCAGTACCCGTTTCATGAATTTCTCTATTTATCCGGGTTTGCCTTGACCAAAGCCCCTTTCTTCATCTTCCTGAGTTCATTTCCTGCAAAGCCAAGCAGCAGCAGAATCAGCAGCAACGAACTGGCAAAGGAGATCTTTTCACCGATAAAATAGACCTTTGGCTCAAACCTGAATTCTATTTCGTGTTTTCCGGCTGGTATCCTCATGGCACGCAACACATAGTTGGCCCTGAAATGATCTGCCGGTTTGCCATCTATGAATGCTTTCCAGCCTTTATCGTAGTAGATTTCAGAGAAAACTGCCAGTTGTTCAGTCCGGGCTTCAGAAGCGTAGGTGAGCCTGTTTGGTTCGTAGCTGGTCAGTTTTACGGAAGCTGTGCTGTCAGGGGCAAACGAAAATCCGCCAAGCATTTCGCTGAAGCGCTTGTCAACCACGGCAGTTTTCGAAGGATCGAAGGCAGTGAGTGCATCGATTTCCTGATCGGCATTGTCAACCATCTTTGTTTCCTGCACAAACCAGGCATTTCCCAATGCACCCATGTTTATCTGAATGGAGGGGACCTTGTTGTTGTCGGGATAAATAAAATACTTGGTGTTGAGCATGTTGAGCACCGCTTCGTTGTTTTTTACCAGATGATGGTCAATAAGTTCCTGATAGCGCCTTAGTTTGGCACCATGGTACCCTCCGATGCTCTTGTGAAAATACGAGGTACTGGCATCCTGAAACGGGCTGACAGTTACATTGAATACCCTGAAATTCGGGTCGGTATCTTTCATGATGAGTTCATTGGCCCTGTTTGGCTGAAACGGGTTGTTCACCTGAATCTTTGAGCCAAAGTTCTCATTGTTCAGGTAGCGTTTTGCGACAGGGATCATGTCGACTGAAATCAGCAGCGCAATTGCGGCAATGAAGGCTGCCTTCGGCATTTTCCGCATTCCGTATACCCAGAGGAGGGCACCGGCAAGTACAATGAAGATCAGACTCCTGATGGTATCGCTTCTAAATATGGCAATCCTTACGGCTTCCATGTTGTAGACGATGGCGTCGAACTGGCCTGCCTGTGCAGGATCGATGCTGCTCCGCTGACTGGCAATGGCTTCGGCCTCCGCCTGGCTCAGAAAGCTGAAGAAAGTCTGCGGAAGCATGTAAAACAGCAGTGCCAGTCCGGCAGTCATTCCGAGTGCCAGGTACATGGTTTTTATTTTATCCCTGAGGATGGTAGGCTTTTTGAAGATCTCGTTCAGCGTCAGGATGCCCAGCAACGGCATGGCCAGGTCGGCAATCACCAGGATCATGGAAACCGCCCTGAATTTGTTGTATCCGGGCACATAATGGAGGAAGAAATCGGTCAGCGGCATGAAGTTTTTACCCCAGGAAAGCAGGATGGAAATACCGGTTACCGCAAGCAGCCACCAGCGCAGGTTACCTTGCAGTATAAAGAGGCCAAGGATAAAGAGGAAGACAATAATGGCCCCGGTGTAGACCGGACCTGAAGTAAAAGGCTGATCGCCCCAGTAGGAACTCTGTCCGGCGATGGTCTGTGCTGTCTGCGGGTCGGCTTTTTCCATGGCTTTATCGTTGTTGCCGAGGTATCCGGAGGCGCCTCCCTTGACGTTGGGGATCATCAGGCTGAAGGTTTCACCCTTGCCATAACTCCACTGGGTTGCATAGTCTTTATCAAGGCCACTGGTACGGTTTTCTTTTTCTGAAGTGAGCTCAGTTTTGCCGCGGATGGTGTCTTTCCCATATTCCCAGGTTGCCCAGATGTTGGTAATGTTGGTGGCGACAGCGAAAAGTGCAGCAACAACCAGCAAGCCGGTGGCTTTCAGAAAGCGGTTGAGCGTCTTTTCCTGAATGGCTTCTATCAGGAGAAACAGCCCGAGTAACACCACCATCATTAAAAGGTAATAGGTGATCTGCAGGTGGTTGGCCCTGAGTTCAAGTGCGAGGAAAAGGGCAGTGAGCAATCCCCCGGCAAGCAGTCGTCCGCGGTAAGCAAGCAGGATACCTGCCAGCACCGGTGCCATATAGCCGATGGCGTGGGCCTTGCTGTTGTGGCCGGCTTCCAGAATGATGAAGAAATAGGATGAAAAGGCAAAGGCAATGGATCCGGCGATGGCCAGCCAGGGGTCGACCTTCAGTACCATCAGCAGAATAAAGAAGCCGATAAAGTAAAGAAAAACCAGCCCGGCAGGGTGGGGTAGGCCCAGGGTCATGATCTTATCAATAAACCGTATCAGGTTGGAATTGTATTCAACCGATATCTGGTAGGCCGGCATACCGCCGAACATGGAATTGGTCCACAATGCCTCCTTGCCGGTTTTTGCCCTGTAATCGGTGATCTCTTTCGACATACCCTTCCAGTTGGTGATGTCACCCTGCTTCAGCTTTTTACCTTCCAGCAGCGGGCTGAAATATCCGAAGATAATGATCAGGAAGATGGCAATCGCAGTAAGGTGGGGGACAAACTGCCTGAAACTGATGTTTTTCATAGTTGAGGGTTGGATTATTTAACTTCTTCGTAGTCGGTGTATTCTCCGATATCTGTTGGGATGTTGCTGCTTTTTTCTTTCGAGACCCGGTTGATCGTTACCTTGCCTTCCTTACGGGGCTCTTCAGGCCTCAGGTGCGGATTCTGCTCATAAAAGCGGTTCTGAACCCTGCGCATGGTGATTCGCAATACAACCGGAAGTATAAACCTGGTAAATACCTTGAGTGAAAGGTAGATGATCAGAAGGATAAACAGAAATCTGAGTAAGGCCATTGGTAAAAAATCTTTGCTTATGCGAAATTACTGCTTTTTAAGATAATTCAGCGGTTGACCTGAAAATGATGTATAGAGCAGCGGATGATAGGCTATTCAGCTAAACAACAAAAGGAGGCAACTCTCATCACCTCCTTTTATTAAAAATCCGGACAGCCGAATGGCTGTTGTATATTAAGCTTTGTGCTTACCTTCGTCAGAAACAGTTAATTTCTTTCTGCCCTTGGCCCTGCGTGCAGCAAGAACCCTACGGCCATTGGCGGTTGACATTCTTTCCCTGAAGCCATGTTTGTTTCTTCTTTTCCTCTGCGATGGCTGAAATGTTCTCTTGCTCATAGTCTTATTTTTTGGGACTGCAAAGATAGAAACAAAAATTAAATCTCCAAGCCGGTGGAAAGATTTTTTTCTAAACTTTTCAGACAAAAAAAAGCCGGTCATTTTTTACAATGACCGGCCCTGTTACTTCAGCTTGTTTCAGGCTGGAACATTCTTCAAGGTTTCTGTGAGGTAATCCCAGAACTTTCCGACTGAGCCGATGTGTACTTTTTCATCCGGAGAGTGGGGGAAGCGGATGGTCGGGCCGAACGAAATCATGTCCCAGTTGGGATAGACAGCGCCGAGCAGGCCACACTCAAGACCGGCATGTATGGCTTTGATTTCAGGGATCTTCCCGAATCTGTTGTTGTACACTTCCTGCATCGTTTTGAGAATGGCAGAATCGGGATTGGGTTTCCAGCCGGGATATTCCCCGTCGAACTCAACTTTGGCACCAGCAAGTTCAAAGATGCTGCCCATCATGCGGGTAAGGTCTTCTTTTGCTGAATTCA
>CALMDN010000485.1 GCA_937864935.1 uncultured Bacteroidales bacterium | reverse complement strand
ACTTCCTACTTCCTACTTCCTACTTCCTACTTCCTACTTCCTACTTCCTACTTCCTACTTCCCTTTTTCTGACCTCCGACCTCCATTCCGGAAAACTCTCTGCCCAATCTTTCACCGGCAATGGTTTTGTAGAAAAAGTCGCTTATATTTGTAATCCTGAAAAATCCGATCCATGGAAATAGTCCCAACCGAAATCCCCGATGTACTGATCATCAAACCACAGGTTTTTACCGATGAGCGTGGTTACTTTTTTGAGTCGTACAACAAGCAGAAGTTCATGAACGCCGGAATTGACGCGAATTTTGTTCAGGACAACGAAAGCAAGTCGATGAAAGGTGTTCTGCGCGGGCTGCATTTTCAGAAGCCTCCCTTCGCACAAGGGAAACTTGTCAGGGTTATGCGCGGGGCTGTGCTGGATGTTGCAGTTGACCTGAGGCACGGGTCTCCCTGGTATGGCAGATGGGCCGCCATTGAACTCACCGAGCACAACAAATGGATGTACTGGATCCCCCCGGGATTTGCCCACGGTTTCCTTACACTTGAAGACAATACTGTATTTTTTTATAAATGCACCAACATTTACAACAAGGAATCGGAAGGAAGCGTGCGCTGGAACGACCCCGACCTGAACATAGACTGGGGGAATGCAGACCCGGTATTGTCGGCAAAAGATGTGGTTGCCCCCTTGTTTAAAGATCTTGGGAAAGTATTCTGAATTCCGGCATCTATACAACATTCTGACCGGCGTCTTTTTCCAGGGCCGGTCTTTTTTATAAACTAAATCTCCGGCAACTGCGTTTGATTGACAAAACAAAAAACCGAAACAGGCACATGCTGAACTACAAACCACTTTACCTGCTGAGCATTCTCCTGCTGGCTTCGGCAGCACTTATTTTTCTTTGCTTTACGGAAACCGGGAATGACAAGGACAAACAATACCGCGAGGCATTTACAGCGCATAACCAGGCATATGCAATACACATCCCCGGAAAAGTGAGTTTTGCCGGTGAAGAGATCTCTACCGACCCCTATTATATCCGCGAAGGGCTCGACAAGGAGCTGCTGGTGAACACATACTGGCATTCCAACACGCTGCAGTTGCTGAAACGTGCCAACCGTTACTTCCCGGTAATTGAGCCAATCCTGAAGAAAAACAATGTTCCGGATGACTTCAAATACCTGGCTCTGATAGAGAGTGGATTGCTGAATGTGGTTTCGCCCTCCAATGCGGCGGGTTTCTGGCAGTTTCTCGACAAAACGGGCCGGCAATACGGGCTGGAAGTAACCGAACAGGTAGATGAACGCTATCACCTGGTGAAATCGACCGAAGCTGCCTGCCGCTACCTCAGGGAAGCCCGGGCAAAATACAACAACTGGACCCTGGCTGCCGCATCCTACAATGCCGGGCAGGGACGCATCAGCAGGGAATGGGAACGCCAGAAGACAAACAGTTATTACGATCTGTATCTGAACGCCGAAACATCCCGTTATATCTACAGGATCATTGCCATGAAGCTGATCTGCGAAAATCCGGCCACCTACGGCTTTTACCTGAGAAACAAAGACCTGTATCCTCCCTTTGATACTTATACCGTTAAAACGGATACCAGTATTGCAGATCTCATTAACTTTGCAGCCCGTTACAACATCAATTACAGAATTCTGAAAGAGTTTAACCCCTGGCTTCGCAGTGATCAGCTCAAAGTATTGCCCGGCAAATCGTATCAGATCGATCTGCCTGAAAAGCATTCCATGAATTACAGCGGGCTGATGAAAAAAGTAAACGATCCTGACAGCATGGTCGGGTTGCCCTCTTCATCAGGCGAGGCACAGTAAGGATAAACCGAGAAGAAAGAAATACCCGGCATGAGTTTTACAGATACAGAGATTCAGGTAACCCGGCAGGCAGACAATCATCCTGACAACGACAACCTCAGGATATACGGCGCCAGGGTGCACAATCTTCAGAACATAGATGTCACCATTCCGCGCAACAAACTTGTTGTGATTACCGGGCTGAGCGGCAGCGGAAAATCATCACTCGCCTTCGACACCATTTATGCCGAAGGTCAGCGCCGATATATGGAAACATTTTCGGCCTATGCCCGCCAGTTTATCGGCAACCTCGAAAGGCCCGACGTGGATGAAATCACCGGCCTGAGTCCGGTAATCTCCATCGAACAGAAATCCACCTCGCGCAACCCACGCTCAACGGTTGGCACCATCACCGAAGTGTATGATTTCATGCGACTGCTCTTTGCCAGGGCTTCGGTGGCTTACTCTCCGGTGACGGGAGAACCACTCATCCGTTATACTGAACAAAAGATACTGGATCTTATCCACAGTGTCTACAATCAGAAAGATGTGGTATTGCTGGCTCCGCTGGTGAAAGGCCGTAAAGGACATTACCGCGAGCTGTTTGAGCAGTTCAGGAAGCAGGGGTTTCTGAAAGCCCGCGTCGACGGGGAACTCAGGGAGATCAGTTTCGGCCTGCAGCTCGACCGGTACAAGACCCACGACATTGAACTGGTTGTTGACCGGCTTACGGTAAA
>CALMDN010000484.1 GCA_937864935.1 uncultured Bacteroidales bacterium | reverse complement strand
ACGCTTTTGTTGCGGAACAGCAGGGCACTGACGGAGATGCCGATGGCCAGGGTAAAGAGCAGCGAAAAGGTAAGCATCACATTGTGGGCAATACCGGTCAGCAGGTTGGGATGCAGATCGAGGTTCTCCAGGTTGGTGAGCTTGATTCCTCCAAGCATGGAGCGGTAGGCGTAAAGCCCGGGAATCATGGTGATGCTGGCCGGCAGGGTAATGACCACCGGTGGATGATGGATACGGTGGGCGCTGAATATGCCGAGCAACCCGATGGTTACCGAGGCAGCCAATGTGGAGGCAATCAGCCCCAGGCCTGTGGACAGCAGTATAAAACGTATGCTGTGCCCGATGCCGCCAAGCAATCCTGCTGCGAAGAGTGCCCGGGATGGTGTGCCGAATAGTATGCCCCAGCACATGGCTACCACCAGGGAAATACCAAAATCGACGAGGGCTCCGGTGATCAGTTCCATGGTCAGAAGTTGCTGATTCCTAAAAGTAAAATACTGAGCGTCATGCCAACCGCGATACACAACAGCACCGAAGCAGCAAACAGTGAGCGCGAAAGGGAAGCCGGGAAATAGCCTTCAAGCAGGTCGATCACGCTGTTGACCAGCGGGACGCCGGGCACCAGATAGAGTACTGCAGTGGCCAGTGTCATTTCCGGAGCCCTGCCCAGCCCCAGAACAGTGTCGGCTCCGGCAATCAGTGAGGTTATGAAAGCGGCGATGATGAGTGAAAGGAAATTGTTGAAACCCTTGCGCAGAATCTGAAAACGGCTGATATAACCAGCCGAAGCCGCAGCAAAAGCCACTCCGGCATTGGTGGCATCCCCGCCGGCAACGATGCATAGCAGTCCGCAGGCCAGGCCAATGGCAGCAGCAATCACCCAATGGTTGTAATGCGGTTTCTTTCTGATTTCATTGAGTTCGGTGGTGGCGTCTGTGAAACTGATTTCACCGTAGGCAATCTTCCACGAAAGATGGCTGATGCGGGTAAGTACTTCAAGGTGAACACTGCTCGGTGGTGAAGCCTTGTACCGGGTAACCACGTTGTCGGGATTGTTCTTGTCCCACACACTGATCAGAATGCCTGTAAAGGTCGGGCTGATGTTGATGTGGTAATCCCAGCGGGCTGCCATGCGTTCGCAGTTTCTCCAAACCCTGCCTGAATGTGCTCCTGAAGACATCAGAAACACCCCGACATCGAGGATGAACTCTGCCATACGGCTCGCGCTGATGGTTTCAGCAGGTTTAAATCCGGTTTCCATGATTCGGGTGGCAGTTGCACTGGTTGTGGCTGCAAAAATAACGAATTAACAGGGTCTGGCAGGTTGGAGACCGGAAATTGTATTGAAGGGCGGCCTGTTATTTCTGATTCTGCATAAAAATCTTCCAGCCCTCCAGTAGTTCCTGTTCATTGGTGCCCAGCAGTGAAAATACTTCAGCCTTCGTAGCGTAAGGCAGAAGGCTGATCAGCTTCTCATGGCCGAAGGTCTTGTCTATGTACATCACCATAGAGCCCGAAAGTCCGTATTTAAGGTTGCCTTTCCAGAAACTGTCCAGGTTGCCGGGTGCGGCGTTTTCTGCAATGGCTTTTTTTACCGCTGACATCCGCTCCCCATCGCATTGCCCCGATGCGTAGGTTGCCAGGCCTTCAATCAGCCAGTCGATGCCCGCCGTATTGCTGAAATCGGGGCTCACATTCCGCTGACCATGAAATACATGCACCAGTTCGTGGGTGATCAGCTGCACCGTTTTAAGTGAATCGGCAAACCGGTGTTCGCAGGCTTCTGTCTCCCACCGGACCGGTGAAATCATATCCATCCTTTCTGCTGTGCCACTGGCCACCATCCAGCATTCTGAAGTAAATTCCGGCATCGACCAGTCTCTCTGCCAGGTACTGTCGAGCGAACGTCTGCCGGGATGTACACAGATGGTTGCTTCCTTCAGGAAAGGCAATCCAAAAAATGTACTGACGGATTCTATACCCTGAATGGTCAGCATTTCGTAAAGGGGCAGGTATTCACTGTCGGATGAAGTATACATCAGGGTGAAGCCTTTGTGCTTTTCTTTTTGCCAGCCGGTTATTTGGGCTGTCTGCCCTTTAAGCAGCAATGGAAAAAGGGCAGGAATAAGGAACAGAAGTATTGTTTTTTTCATCGTTGTGAAGTAATGGTAAAATGACGATCAAACCGGTAAAAGGTTACATCGCATTCTTTCCTGTCTCCGGAGGTGAAACTCAGGCAAGTGGCAGATCGCTGTAGCGGGTTTTTTCGTAAGATTCAGATACATGGAAGTATATGGGGCACTGTTCAAACCTTCAGGGTTGATTATCAGACTAAAAAATGGACCGGAACTGCCCGGGGAGATCAGTCGGGCATTACCACAATATTGTGCCTCTTCCGGTAACGGAATAACTTCTATTTTTGTTGTCACAGATAGATATGTATGGCTGAATGTGTTCACTGCGGGCAGGAGTGCGGAAAGAATCCTGTAATTTTCGACGACAAACCATTTTGTTGCAATGGCTGCAGCATGGTTTACCAGATTCTCTCCGACAAGAAAATGAACCGGTATTACGAGATGATGCCCACCCCGGGCATCCGCCTCGATCAGGAAAACACCGCCGGAACGCGCTATGCCTACCTCGACAATGAGGAGATCAGCAGGCCGATGCTGGAGTTTTCGGATGGAGGCATCTCGAGGGTGAAGCTCTTTATCCCGGCCATTCACTGCAGCAGTTGCATCTGGTTGCTTGAAAACCTGCATACGCTTCACCCGGGAATCATGCATTCTCATGTCAATTTTGTAAGGAAGGAGGTGAGCATCACCTTTCGCGATCAGCAGATCAGCCTCAGAAAACTGGCTGAGTTGCTGCACACCATTCATTACATCCCCGATTTTGCCAGCAACAGCAACAGTAAAGACGATCATCAGAAGGTCAACCGCCGTATGATCATGAAGATCGGGGTGGCGGGTTTCGCTTTTGGTAACATCATGCTGCTCAGCTTTCCCGATTACCTTCCGGGAGGAGAAGCCATCGACCGGTTGATGGCCGGCACCTTTGGTTTTGTCTCCTTTCTGCTGGCGCTGCCGGTCATCACCTATTGCTCATCAGATTTCTTTCTTTCGGCCTGGAAAAGTCTCCGCAAGGGAATCATCAACATCGACCTGCCGCTTTCCATCGGGATGGCTGCCCTGTTTCTCGAAAGCAGCTATGAGATTTTCACCGGCATAGGCACCGGATACATGGATTCACTGGCCGGACTGTTGTTTTTTATGCTGATCGGACGCTGGTATCAGAACCGCACCTACCAGTCGCTGTCGTTCGACAGAGATTACCGCTCCTATTTTCCGGTGGCTGTTACCCGCTTGCAGGATGGGGCAGAAGCATATGTTCAGCTGAAAGACCTGAAAGCCGGCGATGAAATCCTGGTGCGCAACGGCGAGCTGATTCCTGTTGATTCATTGTTGCTGGAAGGGGAGGGGAGCATTGATTACAGC
>CALMDN010000483.1 GCA_937864935.1 uncultured Bacteroidales bacterium | reverse complement strand
GCTCAGCCGCCGTCCAGGGATTATTCCCTGTTGAATTTTCCCTCGAACAACACATTCCGGGATTTCAGCACGAAAAGGTAAATGCCGGGTTTTAAATCATTTACATCCACTTCATTGGTGGTGAAATTCTGCACCTGTTTCACCAATCTGCCATCGGCACTCAACAGGCTAAGGGTATCGCCGGCGGTAAGTTCCAGTCCCGCGAAGCTGAGTTTTTCTTTTACAGGATTCGGAAAGAAAAGTACCACGGGTTTGCTTTCCATGGAACCTGCCGACTGAGCCCCTCCTTCGGACAGCCACAGGAAGGCATCTTCGAAATTGCTGCGCCACAGGGCTTCGTTGTGCTGGCCACCGGCGACAATCTGGTTGTGCAGGTCTGTTTCACCAAAACCGCCGGCGGTGAGGGTATCTGACATGCGCATCATGTCTTCCACGGTGCCTGCGCCTTCGAGGGTTCCGCAAAGCTGGTAGAGCCTCATGGCAGACGTTTTGGGATGGTCGTGTGCGAAAGCCCATACACTGTCGCTATACCAGTACGAAGGGGAGAAAACTGCTGCCTTGCTGAAGACCTCCGGGTATTGAAGAGCGGCGTAGCATGAGATGAGTCCGCCGAGTGAGCTTCCTCCGATGATGGTGTTGTTCCTGTCGGGCAGTGTACGGTAATGCTGGTCGATGTAGGGTTTGAGGGTTTCAACCAGAAACCTGACGTAGGCTTCTCCGTCGCCCCCGCCGTAATCAGGGTTCTGCCAGGGGGTGTATTCGGCGATGCGGTGGGCCCCGCCATTGTCGGTTCCAACCACGATGGGTACTCTGTGGCCGGCGGCAGCCAGGCGGTTGAGGGTTTCGTCAACCTCCCATTCTCCGGCATAGGCGGTAAGCACATCGAAGAGGTTCTGCCCGTCGTGCATGTAGAAAACCGGGTAGCTCAGTCCGGAGGTTTCGTATCCGGGTGGCAGGAAAATCCTTATGGTCCGGCTGCGGTTCAGCTGAGGCATGAAGAAGTTTTCATCCATCACCGAAACATTGGCTGCTGCGGTGGATACTGCCCCGCCTCCATCATCGGCCCAGCGGAGGATGCTGACTTCCTGCGTTGAACTGTTGCCGAAGACAAAACTGCGGTTGGCGATCTCTTCCCCACCCGCGCCTTTTTCAACGGTTTCCCATGAACCACGGGTAAATTTGAACTGATATACGGTTCCTTCAGCCTGTGCCGGCAGGGTAATGCTCCATTGCTGCTGCTCATTTTTCTGCATCCGGTACTCCGCCGCCCCGGGATTCCAGCCGGTGAAATTCCCTGCAATGTAAAGGTAATCACCGGCTGGCGTATTGGAAGGCAGGTTTGTTACCACAAAGGTAACCTGTGCGTGGAGGCTTGCCGCCGCAACGAGGGCCAGCAGACCGGAAAGCAGGATTTTGCCGGTTTTCATAGCAAATGGGTTTGGGTTTGCAATGATAATAAATTTAATTCTCTCGCTTCCGGAAAACGGAAACCGGCACCACGATTTTCCGGTTGTACCGCAAAACCCCGATGCCGGCTTTCATTCCCTGTGTCCGGGAAGGCGTCAATGTTATTCAGCTTCTATGGCAGCAACCCCGGGGAGTACCTTGCCTTCGATGAACTCGAGCATGGCTCCGCCGCCGGTGCTGACGTAGCTCACCTTATCGGCCAGTCTGAATTTGTTGACCGCGGCTACTGAGTCACCACCGCCAACGAGTGAGAAGGCTCCTTTCTGTGTGGCGTTGGCAATCGATTTGGCTACCTGAATGGTACCTTCGGCAAAACTTGGCATTTCGAATACACCCATTGGACCATTCCAGAGGATGGTTTCTGAATTCATCAGGATGTTGTCGAAAAGGGCAATGGATTCCGGTCCGATGTCGAGACCCATCCAGCCATCGGGAACTTCACCGGCTTTCACGATCCTGGTTTCGGCATCGTTGGCAAAAGCACTGGCAGCAATGGCGTCCACCGGCAGAATGATGTTCACTCCGTGCATTTTGGCTCCCTCGAGGGTGTTGACAGCCAGTTCGAGCAGATCGTCTTCAACCAGTGAGTTGCCGATTTTTCCGCCCATGGCTTTGATAAAGGTAAACATCATGCCACCGCCCACGATGAGGTTGTCGACTTTGTCGAGCAGGTGGTTGATAATCTGAATCTTACCCGAAACCTTGGCACCTCCGAGTACAGCAGTGAAGGGTTTCTTTCCTTCTTTCATCACCTTGTTGAGGCTGCCGACCTCTGCATTCATCAGGTACCCGAACATTTTGTCGTTGGGGAAATAAGCGGCCACCAGCGCGGTGGAGGCATGGGCACGGTGGGCCGTACCGAACGCATCGTTGATATAGCAGTCGGCATAGGTGGAGAGCTGCTTTGTAAAGGCTTTCTGTTTCTCCTTGGTAGCGGCTTTGGCGGCTTTCTTCTCGTCGTCGGTTGCCGTTTCGGGAAGCCTGGGTTTGCCTTCTTCCTCTTCGTAGTAGCGGAGATTTTCAAGCAGCAGTACTTCGCCGGGTTTAAGCCCTGCACTCAGGGTTTTGGCGGACTCGCCCATGCAGTCATCGGCAAATTTTACTTCCAGACTGAGCACATGGTTCAGGTAGGGGACAATATGTTTGAGTGACAACTTGGGTTCAAAGTTCTTTTTGGGACGGCCCAGGTGCGACATCAGGATCACTGATCCGCCACCGGCCAGTACTTTACGGATGGTAGCAAGGGCTGCATCGATGCGGTTGGTGTCGGTAATCTTCATTGCATCGTCAAGCGGAACATTAAAATCAACCCTGATAAGCGCACGCTTTCCGGTAAAGTCATAAGAATCAATCGTTTTCATAATTCTTGATTTAAGTTAATTGCGGTTTCAAAGATACGATTTTAAAAAGAAAAGTGAAAGCCGGCTGGCACAGTTAATGTTATTTTA
>CALMDN010000482.1 GCA_937864935.1 uncultured Bacteroidales bacterium | reverse complement strand
CAAAATCGAACCAGGTGGCACGCGTCAGAAAATAAGACGCGCGCGAACATCAGGGCAGCGGGACGCGCGCCAGCAGAGAATCCCTGGTGGTTGAGCGGTGGCTGGTGAGCTCTTGTCGAACCAAGCCGAAACCACCTTCCACATTGGGTGCAGAAAAGGCGAAATCTGCGAATGAAAGATGACGGAATCTCCGAATGAAGCAGGATCATTTCTCCTTGTCCCCCATTCCCCTTGTCCCCTTGTCTCATGATAAAAGACGAAATCTTCAATTGAAGCAGGGTGTGCCCATTGAAGCTTACATCTTCTTGTCGACGTACTCTGTCAGCTTGCCGAGCATGTTCACGTAGCTGCCGAACTCGTTGTCGTACCAGCCGAAAATCTTGGCATGGCATACGGGGATCATCACGTCCTGGGTGAGGTCGACACCGAAATTCTTCAGCAGCGACGGATTCAGCGCCATGAACCCGGTGCGGGTGTGTGTTTCTATGCCTTCTATCACTACAGCTGCGCGGCGTCCGATCATATCGGCGCTCACATTCTGCTCCTCACTGAACTCCAGCAATCCGTTGGCGGGGCCCATCGCAGTTTCCTGATAAATCCGGTTCAGGAATTCGCGTGTAATGATGGGGTCGCCGATGTCGTTGAGCGGTGAATGAAACGTGATGTTCAGGATAATCAGGCTGGCGGTGTTGGTGGGGATGCGCACCGAATCGGCCATAAAGCCTACCTTCTGGACATCGGGAATGATTTTCTCCAGTGCCTTGGCGGCTCCGGTGGAGGTGATGATGATGTTGTTGAGCACCGATCTGCTTTTCCTCAGGTCGGAAGTGCCGGCAGAAGGCACCGAATCGAGGATGCTTTGGGTGCTGGTGGAAGCATGAATGGTTGACATCGAGGCAGTGAGGATGGTGGATGTCTCGGGAGTGTCGAGCAGGGGCTTCATCATGTGCGACAGTCCTGTGGTGGTGCAGCTGGCAGCAGAGATGATGTGGTGTTTGTTCACATCAAAATCGAGGTGGTTGATGCCGAAAACCATCATGGTTGAATCTGCCGGCATCTTCAGCGTGGAATCCTTGATTTTGAAGGGTGCACTGGCGAGTACTTTTTCGGCCCCTGCTTCCAGATGCCCGCGGAGGCTGCCTTTGGCATTGTCGGCCGGAACGGTCGGGTCGAGGAAGGCTCCGGTACAGTCAACCACCAGGCGCACATTGTGGGCGGCCCAGTTGATGTCGCGGGGATTGCGGGCCGTGTTCAGAAACTGTACCGGCATGCCGTCAAACTCCACGAGGTTCTGAGCAGAATCAACAATCCTTACCTCAGCCCGGCGGCCGGAATGACCATACAGGAAGTTCGAAAGTGACCCATAGGTTGAATCGTTTACAATGTTGTGGATCAGGGCTTCCAGATTTTTACCCACATTGCGGCCGACATTTACCACAATGCCTCCGAAGTGTTTATTGAGAATATGATTCCAGAGGGTGAGCTTCCCGATGCGTCCGGCGCCGTTGATACCCAGCAGGTTTTTTCCGTTCTGTCGTTCCATATTAGCGTGTGTTTGGTTGGTTTTCTATTGATGTTGCAATATACAAATTACATGATTTCAGCAAGTTTAACCGGATAATTTCCTTCGTAAATATTCCCCAGGTTACCATCAATGGCAATCAGGTCGCCGCTGCGTAGGGTTTTTCCATTGATTATGCAGAGTTTATCCTTTTCATTCACAATGAGTTCGGTGCAGTTTACCACGCAGGTTTTGTCGAGCCTTACTGCGGTAACTGCGGCATGCGATGTGGATCCCCCGCGGGCAGTTACCAGTCCGTCGCAGGCGAAAATCATCCCGATGTCGTCGGGTACCGTGTCGGGCCGCACCAGTATCTTGTTTTCCTTGCGGTCGGCATACAGCTTCAGGTCGTCCATATCGAAGGCCAGGATACCGTTCATGACCCCTTTGCCCAGTCCGATTCCCCGTCCCAGCAGGTTCATTTCGTTCACCTTGCAATCAAAGACGTAGCTGAGGTCGGGCTTGCGGATTTCCTGATCGCGGGTCTGCAGGATGTACAGATCAGCGGGATCGTTGCTTTCAAAGGTAAACTCTATCTCCTGATGGCTGAACCCGTGCGTTTCGGTAAGGGCCCTGGCGATACCCAGCAGCCGGTTGTAGATTCCGGGTACCGAAGTCTGCATGGAGATGCCTTTGTCGCCGAACATCAGTTTGCGCTGCCGCTCGGTGACCGGCCATGGATTGACCAATCCCGCTACGATGTCCTCACCCTGGCTGCAGAAAGTGAAATCGCCGTAAAGGTGGACGCCCGTCTGCTCCAGATCGGGGGCATGGGTGAACAGCACGCCGGTTCCGGAGTCGCGGTGCAGATTCCCCAGCACCATTTTCTGGATGATGACCGCGGTACCCCACTCATCGGCAATCTGCAGGTAGTCGCGGTACACCTGGGCACGTT
>CALMDN010000481.1 GCA_937864935.1 uncultured Bacteroidales bacterium | reverse complement strand
CTCTCTGCAGTGGCAAGGGTGTAATCATGCTGTTTCAGCAAACGACCAACAACCTGCTCAAGGGTATCCTCCCCTTCGCCGAAAATGTGTTCTCCGATCAGGGTGTAAAGCTCCGCGGTCTGCCTGCTGATTTCTGTGTCAAGTATGGTTCTGTCGTTACCCGAAGCTGTAAGCCTCAGCCTCACAATGCCTGGCTGTGGAAGATAAGCCAGCTTGATGAAAGGGGGCAGGGCCGATTCCCAGTCTTCAATCCTGGCTGCCAGAAACGATTCGCCGACGCCCTGGGTGAGGATGGTCCGGTGAACGATATTTGCAGTGCTGAATGCTTTCAGCCTCGGTAACACCTGCTCTTCCATCAGGGCTTTCATCTCAAAAGGAACCCCAGGCATGGAAACATATATCTTCCCGTTTTCCTCAAACCACATTCCGGGCGCAGTTCCGTTGACATTGAGCAGGGGAGTGCAGTTTTCCGGCACTTCTGCCTGGGCGCGGTTTAAAAGGGTCATGCTATAGCCACGCATCCTGAAAATGCGGTCAACATTGTTAAAGGACTCCTGATTGAAAACCAGGGGCGTATTAAAGAATTCGCAAAGAGTTTTTTTGGTGATGTCGTCGCGGGTCGGACCCAGACCACCGGTCATTAGTATCACCTCAGCCCGGGCGCTGGCCTCTTTCAGGGTGGTGAGTATCTGCCCGCGGTTGTCGGATATACTGGTAATCTGCGAAACCCTGATGCCGGCAAGGTTCAGTTGCTCAGCCATCCAGGCCGAATTGGTGTCAATTACCTGCCCGATCAGCAGTTCATCACCGATGGTAATAATTTCAGCTCTCATACAGTCATTCGTCATTAGGGGATGCGCGAAGTACCCTTCCGGGTAAGGCATCGGAAAACTGCGCAAATTTAGGCCAATATTGCTTCAGATGGGTTAATCGGGGAATGATAATATCAATGATTGCATTCCTTCTGAAAAAAATGTCATCTCATTCCGTTATTTGCTGCATGAAGCCAAAATTTCAGACATTTACCCCTGATTTCCATGCAACCTTCCGGGAAATGATGCATCAAGTGATTGGTCCGGACATAAATAACGCTTCAGAACAACTGATGGATGAAAAGCAACTCCTGAGAGATTGCCTTGATGGTGACAGGCATGCCCAGAAGCGTTTGTATGATCTTTTTGCACGGCGCATGTTCGGGGTGTGTCTGCGGTATGCACCGGATCAGCAGTCGGCGGAAGACTTTCTGCAGGAAGGTTTTATCCGCGTTTTTATGAAGCTTGACAGTTTCCGGTCGCAGGGCTCGCTCGAAGGATGGATCAGAAGGATTGTGGTAAATACATCGCTGGAGATGCTGCGTAAAAAGGATGTGCTGAAGTATTCGGTGGATATTGACACCCAGCCCGATCTGCCCGGAGAAGCAGATGATCTGCCGGACGAGATCAGCGGCGAGGTTTTGCTGGGGCACATTCAGCAGATGCCGGCCGGTTTCAGAACGGTGTTTAATCTTTATGCCGTAGAAGAGCTGCCGCACAGAGAGATTGCCGCCATGCTTGGAATCAGCGAAGGAACCTCCAAATCGCAGTATGCAAGAGCGCGGGCATGGCTGCAAAAACGGCTGACGGAAAACCAATGAAGGAAATGCAGAAAGAAAAGGATAAAATAAAGGAGCTTGCCCGCTCGGCCTTCTCAGGTTTTGAAGCGGAACCTCCTGCAAACATGTGGAGCCGGATAGAACAGGCTAAGCAGAAGAAACGGATACTGCCCTTCTGGCTCATCGCCATGGCGGCTTCTGTTGTCCTCTTGCTGGGTGTTGGCCTGGCTGTGCTGAACCCTTTCGGGGAGAAAACAGGCAGACAGTCACATACCGTGGAAACAGCCCGGCAGGAACCACCTGCTCAGCCTGCCAGCGAACCGTCATCGTCGGGAATCACCTCCCCGCAAACAGTAGTTTCCACTGAAAGCACACCCCACCTTACCGCTTTATCGCCGGTCAAAGCAGGATTTCCCGCCGTTTCTCAGCTTAATTCAGGGAATGCAGTATCTGAGCATCCTGTTTCAGCGTACACAACCACCCAACAACAACTTCTGACAGAATCCGTGGCCGGCAACGACCTCCATCAGCTTACACTGAATACCGAAGGCCCTGATTCACTGCCTGCTTCCTCAGTCCCGGAAGAACCCCAGAGTTCTCTGGTTGTACAATCAGGGGTAACACAAACTCCTGAGGCAGCGGTTCCGCCGGTTAAGCCGGGTGGGAACACCACCGCTGAGTGGCAGCTGGCGATGCATTATACCACTTCGGTTTCCATGGAGTCTTCGGGTGGTGATATGCTCATGAGTGCAGCGGAAAGTCAATTCACGAACGATGGGTTTACCTCAGGGGTGGCGGAAGAGACGTCCTATTTTGAAAATATTGCGACCACCACGCACGATGTGCCGCTTTCACTGGGATTCATGTTCAGCAGGCAACTGCACCGGCGGTGGTTTTTTGAAACGGGCTTACTCTATACCCGTTTGGGCTATGTAATGAAGACCACTGAACTCAACGATACCTACCAGCGCTACAGCAGCCACCTCCATTACCTCGGATTGCCGCTGGGAATCCGGTTCAACCTGCTTGAATACAGAAAAATCGGCCTTTTTGCCACCCAGAGTGCCATCATCGAGAAGGGTACCGGAAGCCGCAGCCGTACTGAAACCTATCAGTCGGGCGAGCTTGCCGCAACAGCGGATGAAAGT
>CALMDN010000480.1 GCA_937864935.1 uncultured Bacteroidales bacterium | reverse complement strand
CCTTAAAAGGTATTGCTATAACCGTGGATTCTTGAAAAACGATGAGAGCAGGGGATGATGGGAGTAGCGGTATCTGTTTACAATTCGCAGGTCAATGGCCTCTGTCTCCCCTGTTAGCATAACCTGTCGGATAAAATCCAGACTTCCGGTTCACATCCACAGGTGTTCTGTCAGAATCTTAATTCCGATGGCAATCAGGATGACTCCTCCAAGCATCTCCATACGTTTTCCGAAACGGGCGCCTGCTTTTTTCCCGAACAGAATGCCCAGCATTGACATTACAAAAGTTACTCCGCCGATGATCAGCACCGGAAGAATGATGGATTCAGTTTGTGGTTTCTGAAGGAATGCAAAACTTACCCCTACGATCAGCGCATCAATGGAAGTAGCCAGCGACATTGTAAGCAAAACCGCTGGTTTCAGCGGATTGAACCCATTGCGGTCTTCCTCCGGTTTCAGGCTTTCGTAAATCATCTTTAATCCCAGCATGGCAAGCAATCCAAACGCAATCCAGTGATCATAGTCAACCAGACGATCGCGGATTTCCATACCGGCAAACCAGCCAATAACCGGCATCGCAGCCTGAAAAAAAGCAAGGGAAAGAGCAATCCTGCATGCCTTAAAAAAACGGATTTCCGGTAACATCAGGCCGCTGCTGACAGAAACGGCGAAAGAATCAAGGGAAAGCCCGAAGGCGAGCAAAATCAGCGTATAAAATTCCATTAAACCGGTAAGCTAGCCGGCAAAAATAATCGAAATATCACATTCCGGCAAAGCACAGGCTATTTCAGCAGGCCTGATTTTTTCATTTTCTCAAGTAATTTCAGCGATTTTGAAACTGACTCAGAAAGGCTGGTTCCCGATATTGTTGCGCCGGAAACCGCATCAACACTTTTACCGTATTCAGGAAGCTTTTCGGGCGACAAACCATTGAACCTGTTCAGCCATTCTTTCTCTGTAACTGCCGTTCCTTGTGTTTCAGGATAACTCAGAATGGTAACATTGATGATGCGTAAACCGCTATCTGCAAACATCACATACTCAAACTGATGCTGACGTCCCCATATCCTGTCGATAAACATCCAGCCAAGCGTTTTGGTTTTATTGCTGATCTCAAACCATTTCCCGTCGGCATTCAGGATGTCGGTGTCATCGGTTACGGATTCACTCAGATTAAGTTTTTTAAAGGATATTTTGCCTTCTGGAAACAGTGCTGTGACTGTTTTATTCAGTTTTTTACTGCTTTCGCCCGACAGTGGTGGCCCATCGGATGCAGAAATTAAAACGGAGGCCATTAGAATCAGGAGTAGTTTCATGGAGTTCGGTCAGATGATGAGCAATACAGGTTGGTAAGATAGCCTTAGTTTTATCTGAGAAAGCCCCAAAAGTAATACGGCCGTTCCATCATTACCTACTGAATGAGCCAAAGTGAGGAGTAACTTGAAGAGAACCGGGAAGTCATCCAATCCCTGGCAAGGGTATCTGAATTATTCCGGTGAAAATGGGAGGTATTGTGAATTTTCAGGGATGAAAGAAAAACCGGAGATTCAGGGCGAAAAAAAACCGGTTCTGAAAAAGAACCGGTTCCTGAGGTCTCGAGCGGATTCGAACCGCTGTACAAGGTTTTGCAGACCTCTGCCTAGCCACTCGGCCACGAGACCCTCTGAGCCTGCAAATATAAGAAAATTTAAAAAATCCGAAAATATAATTCCGCCCCCGCAGAAAAAGCCGGATGTATTATTCGTTGCTGCATGAGACAATCCCTTTCCTGGTGCCAAATTCTGGCAGACAATCGGGACAAAGGCAATTGCTGTAGGTGTTTTTCAGTTCTTCAAGTTTTTCGGGACTTATTTCATATTCAAAACACCAGCAGCCGGTCGCATGCAGACACTCAAACCGGCGACCACAGCGCGGGCATGTTTTGATAGTGTGTTCGTGCTCACTCATAGATATCGTCGCTGTTAAGGGTTACACAAACCCTTTCTATTTTGCCGCCCAAAGGGGGATTCAACTTGGAAATCTTTACCTCAGCATCGGCAATGTCAGGAAAACGCGCATGAACCGCCTTCAGAATCCTGTGGGCAACATGTTCCAGCAGGTGGGACTTCTGTTCCATTTCCTTTTTTACCGTCTCGTAAACCGAGAGATAATTCACGGTGTCGTGCAGGTTGTCACTGCGTTCAGCCTGGCTGGTGTCAACCTGAAAGTACAGGTCAACCATAAAACGGGTTCCGATAACCTGCTCCTCTTTAAAATGGCCATGGTAGGAAAAAAACTCCATCCCTTCTATTGAAATCATTCCCATAATCCTGTGGTTTCAGCAAAGATAAGCAACAAAGCC
Source organism: uncultured Bacteroidales bacterium (assembly GCA_937864935.1). Classification (GTDB taxonomy): domain Bacteria; phylum Bacteroidota; class Bacteroidia; order Bacteroidales; family Lentimicrobiaceae; genus Lentimicrobium. Next base: position 1,083 of record CALMDN010000480.1, on the reverse strand, counting down.
TAACCTATGCCGGGATCAATCATTATTTACCACAGAACAGGCAAACAGGAACACAACCTTTTCAAAGGCAGAATGCTTTATTCTTTCACAAAATAGCGGAATGGATTGTAACTGATGCCCCTGTCGTAAACATCAACCTTTTCCTGTTTTTTCAGGAAACCGACGAAGCGGTAGGTGAACGGGGTGAACATAATCTCCACCCCTGATTTGAAGATGTAATTTGAAATGATGATCGATAAGAGTATTTCATTCGGCAAGGTGCCATAGAAAGCGATCAGACAGAATATTACCGTATCGATGCCCTCTCCGATCAGCGTTGAACCGATGGTTCTGACCCAAAGGTATTTACCCTGGGTCCTGACCTTGAGTTTCGACATCAGGTAAGCATTGGAAAAGGCTCCGGCAAAATAGGCCAGCAGGCTGGCAAGGACGATCCGGGGCACAAACCCGAGTAAGGATTCAAAAGCCTGCTGGTTAGGCCAGTCGGCAGCAGGTGGCAATTCCTGAACAACCCACAGAACCAGCGACATCAGCAATGCCGCCCCGAATCCGGTCCAGATCACCTTTCGCGACCGCTGGTAACCATAAACTTCGGTAAGGATATCCCCGAAAATGTAACTGAGGGGGAAGAGGATGGTGCCACCGTCAAATGTAAAAAGCCAAAGCGACAATATCTTGGTTGAAGCAAGGTTGGAAATAAGCAACACGGCTACAAAAAGAGCCATAATTACATCAAAATACCTGAAATATTGATTCGAATTTGAAGAGGTGCCCGGCATTGCCTGAAATTTGATGACTGAATGCCTGCAAAAGTACAACTCCCTGTTCAATTTCCGGTAAGCCTGTGGTTGTTTGGTTCCGATTAACCTGTTGAAACGGCCCACTGATGCATTTTCAGGCAGTTGAGAGGCTGTATTGGCTCATTTGATGGGATTTCTCATTCCCGTGATGAACATTGGGTTAAAGTCCCTAATTTTACCAAAAACAGAAACATGAAGCAGTTTGCGTATTTTTTGATACTGATTTGTCTTAAAATATCCTTTTCACGCAGAATAGGTACATTATTCTCAGCATAGAGAATAC
>CALMDN010000479.1 GCA_937864935.1 uncultured Bacteroidales bacterium | reverse complement strand
GCACATCAAAAGAGATATTATGGATTTTCCAAAATTCGGCAAATGGATAGGAGGGGGCCTTGGCTGGGCGCTGGGTGGCCCGATCGGGGGAATACTCGGCTTTGTCTTCGGCTCGATGTTCGACAGCATGCAGAGCGGGGAATATGAACACAAGGGGTTTACTCCTACCCAGGAAGGCGATTTCAAAGTCAGCCTGCTGGTGATGATTGCTGCTGTCATGAAAGCCGATGGCAAAATCCTGAAATCGGAGTTAAGTTATGTAAAAGCCTTTCTTCTAAGGCAGTTCGGTGAAACCGAGGCCGAGCGCCTGTTGCTGCTGTTGCGGGAAATTCTCAGGCAGAACCTGAATGTGGACGAAATCTGCGAACAGATACAGGAAAACATGGAGTACCCCTCCCGTCTGCAACTGGTGCACTTTCTGTTTGGCGTTGCCTCCTCCGACGGTGAGCCCCATGCTGCCGAGGCAGAGGTATTGCACCGCATGTGCCTGCACATGGGCATCAGACAGCATGATATTGAATCTATCAAGGCCATGTTTGTGAAGGATACCGGCAGTGCTTACCGGATTCTCGAGATTACCCCCGAAGCCACCGATGAGGAGGTCAAGAAAGCATACCGCAAAATGGCACTGAAGTATCATCCCGATAAGGTTGCCCACCTGGGCGAAGAGGTACAGCATGCTGCCAAGGAGAAGTTCCAGCAGCTGAATGCGGCCTACAATGAAATCAAACAGCAGCGTGGCTTTAACTAAACCATCGGTCGAAGCCGGGGAGATTCCCGAACCCGGTCGGTTGAAAGCGCTGTTTGCAGCAAATAAATCAGCATTACAAAAGACGGTTACCGCCCTGGCCAAAGTGAATCCGCGTGAACTCGATGGCCTTGTTCATGCATTGCACCAGCAGGCTTTCGAAGTTTACGATTGCCTTAACTGTGCCAACTGCTGCCGCAGTATCAGCCCGGCCATACGATACAACGATGTGGATCAGATGGCTAAGAAGCTTAGGGTCAAGCCATCGGAAGTGGTAAGCCGCTTTCTTACCATGGATGCCGAAGGTGATTTCGTATTCCCCGCTGCCCCGTGCCCGTTTATTGACCATGACAATTATTGCAGCATCTACAGCCACCGCCCCAAAGCCTGCCGTGAATATCCCCACACCGACCGGGCCAGGTTCTATCAGCTGTTGAAACTATCGCTGAAGAATGCGGAGATCTGCCCGGTGGTATACACGATATTGATGAAGCTGAAAGTTTGATCAGAATCTCACAATAGTTCCCAGGGGGAGTTTCTTTCCGAATGCATCGTTCAGGTAGAGTTCGCCCGATTCGAGTGTTTCCCTTGATCCAAAGGCTGACCTGATGAGGTTTTCACCAATCAGTGAAGAGAAGCCCATGGAGTAAAGGCTCATGATCAGGAAATTTTCTCCGGGGTCAAGCAGGTTGCTGCAGGTGCTGATCATTTCGTTGATGTTTTCCTCAAGCACCCATTTTTCTCCATCAGCCCCCCGCCCGTAAGCCGGCGGATCGAGGATGATGCCGTTGTACCTGCTGCCCCGCCTCGCTTCACGCTTCACGAATTTCAGGGCATCTTCCACGATCCAGCGGATGCCGTCGAGCCGGCTCAGTTCCATGTTTTCACGGGCCCAGGTGATCACCGGTTTTACCGAATCCACATGCACCACTTCAGCCCCGGCCGCACAGGCAGCCAGCGAAGCCCCTCCGGTGTAAGCAAACAGGTTGAGGACTTTCGGTTTCGGGCTCTTCATCTGCTTCACGCGGTCGTAAATAAAGTCCCAGTTATCACCTTGTTCAGGAAATACGCCGATGTGTCGGAAACTCGTCAGGCCCAGCCGCATGCGGATGTTCATGGTCTTGTACTGATAAGCGATCTGCCACTGTTCTTTACACTGTTTCCCCAGAATCCAGCGGCCCTTCTCAGGATCGTTTTTTTCTTTACGGAAAACAGCCTGTGATTGTTTCTGCCATTCGCTTTCCGGAAGGGATTTGTCCCAGACAGCCTGGGGCTCAGGCCGGGTAAGTATCTGATTGCCGAATCGTTCGAGCTTCTCGAAGTTGCCTGAATCCAACAGTTCGTAATCTTTCCAGTGAAGGGGGGTATACAGCTTGATCATGCCGGGTGATTAAGGTCTGTGTTCCGGTTTGTTTGTCCGGACAGCAGTACAAAGATGCAAAATTTCTCTAATTTTACAGCCGGCAGCACCAGAATGCCCACGATATGTCAGAGCTGATTACAAGTGTGAACAATCCCCGCGTCAGAAACCTGATGGTGCTGATGCAGAAATCGCGTGAACGCCGCAGGCAGAACCTTGTGGTTGTGGAAGGCCTGCGCGAAACATCGATAGCCCTTGCCAACGGATTTCAGCTGAAGCACTTGTTTGTTTGTCCCGATGTTGCCCGTGAAGCGGATTACCTGCCGCTTGCCGCTGATTCCGCCATTACCCTTATCGGGAAAGGTATTTTTGAAAAACTGGCTTACCGCGAAGGCTCAGATGGTTGTATCGCCCTGCTCGAAGCCCGGTGGCCCGGAATTTCTGATGTAAAACTCAGGGAAAATCCCCTTGTCATCGTTCTGGAAGCCGTTGAAAAGCCCGGCAATCTTGGGGCCATCCTCAGGACGGCTGATGCCGCTGACGCAGATGCCGTGATTGTCTGCGATCCGCTGACCGATCTGTACAATCCGAATGTCATCAGGTCGGGTATTGGCTGTGTTTTTTCGCGGCAGGTAGTAGCCTGCTCGTCGGAAGATGCCCGGCAATGGCTCAAGGAGAAAGGCATCCGGAGTTATGCCGCGGAGCTGAAGGCTTCCTCGCGCTACCATCTGCACAACTATACGGGTCCCACTGCCTTTGTGATGGGCACCGAAGCCGATGGTCTTACACAGTCATGGATTGATTTCTGCGACGAAAGGGTTATCATTCCCATGCTGGGCAGCATCGATTCGCTGAATGTATCGGTTTCAACCGCCGTACTGGTGTTCGAAGCCAAACGGCAACGGGGCTTTGTTTAAAGAGGGACGAGGGACGCTGAAAAGGGACGAGGGACGAGGGACGCTGAAGAGGGACGAGGG
>CALMDN010000478.1 GCA_937864935.1 uncultured Bacteroidales bacterium | reverse complement strand
GGTTTCATCTCTTCCTCGGTGGCTCCGTTATCCCAGGCAGTTTTGGCTTCGATGTGGACCCTTGCCAGATTTTTCTCAGCAATTCTTCTCAACTCCTCCACTTTGCCCTGACGCTCGTACACATTGGCCATCAGTTTGGCCTCACTCTCACGGTGGCATACCTGGCAGGACTCCGAAACATTGGCCAGGGGGCTCTGAATCTTATGATTCGTAAATTTCATGCCACCCTCACGTTTATAGGGCATGTGGCAATCGGCACAGGCTACGCCGCGGTCGGCATGGACCCCGGTCATGTATAACTCGAAATCGGGATGCTGGGCCTTCAGAACCGGAGTTTTACTCAGCTTATGAATAAAATCAACATGTTGAATTTCATCGTAGTAGGCTTCCATGCTGTCGGCGCTGAATCCTTTGTCCCAGGGGAAAGTGAGGTACTTGCCATCGCCTTTAAAGTAATATTCTACATGACACTGGGCACACACAAGTGAACGCATTTCCTGGTGCGTGGCTTTGGTAATGTCTTTGCCCATACGCTGATAGGCTTCTGCAAGAGCCGGCCTTGTAATCCTGAGGTTCATGGTTTTCGGATCATGGCAATCCTGGCAACCGATGTTGTTGACAACCTCATGTCCCATGTCACTCCATTTACCCTTGTAAAATTCTTCTATACCCATCTGTTCCATCAAACGGGGCACATCAGGGCTTTTGCAGGTCCAGCAGGTGGCAGGCTGAGGTACATCCGTGCGCAGGGTTTCCCTGATATCCTTCACCGCATAATAATGTCCCCGGCCCTGATTGTAATCGCGTGAAAATGCATATCCTGCCCACAGAATCACCAGTTCAGGATACTTCTCGAGATAGTCAATCATGGCAGAACCCCCATGGCCACTCTGAAAGCTGGTATCAAGGGTGCTGAGATAGGTCTCATATTCACGGGGGAAATTCTCCCCCCACACTTCGTTTCTGGGTTCCCATGCAGCAATTTCCTTTACCGTCTGAAAATAGAGTTTTGATTCTGTACGGCGTTCAAGTATGGAGGCTGCAAAAATGCCGAGCACGAAAACCAGGGCTACTGTAACCAGAAAGATCAGCCAGTTCACCCAGGGTTTGCGTTTTGTTACCTGATCATTGTTTTCCATAACGTATTGGTTTTGTTATTTGTTGATATTCAGTGACTTCATCATCCATTCGGGCATCACAGGCTCAAGGCCGGGCACCAGGGCCCCCGGGCTTGATGCAAGGCTGTTTACAGTGCCGTGTGGTGTTTCGCGGTGGCAATCCCAGCAACGGGCCCCTGTGCCAAGCTTGTGATTGTCGGCCGTTACCTGAACTGCACTCACCATGCTTACCAGTTCAATGTGACAGCGTATGCAGTTTTCCTGAACCACATTGGCTCCGGCATTCTTTATCTGAATAACCTGAGGTTCAAGCCTTGCTGTAAATATGGTTGCATGCCGCATTCCATCCATGGCTTTGAAAAAATATTTCCGAACCACATTGTCGTGAGGTACATGGCAGTCGTTGCAGGTGGCCACTTCACGGTGGCTGCTGTGCGTCCAGGAGGCGTACTGGGTGTACATCACATGGCAGTTAATGCAGGTCTCAGGATCATCTGACAGGTAAGAATGTGCCTTGGAGGCCCTGATAATCAGCAAACCGGTTCCGGCGATGATACCCGTAAGGACGATCACGATAAGTTGCCATTGAGCCGGAGGCTTCAGTAAACGGAACAATCTTTTCATAGCAGTTGATTTGAATGCAAATATAATAAAGTAAAGCAGTACCAGAATGATTGAAAAAAATTTTTTATCTTGAAAGTCCGGTAAACTTCGGGCTTGCGATTTCGGACTATCTTCGGTAAACTTCTATGCCTGCCTGGCTTCGCTCAGGATGGCTGGCATTTATCAGGGTACTCAGATTTCGGAAAGTTGGCAGCAATATTTTTCTGCTTTTCTGGCTTTACAGCCTCTTCTTTAAACTGAGTATGGCTTTTTAGGATTTATTGCAACAAGCTTTCGCATTTTGACCCTGCCTATCTGGAAATCACGACTTTGCGGATTCCGACATCGATTGCTCCATCTGTCAGCCTGAACAGGTAAACTCCCGGTTGCAGACTGCTGATGTCGATGAGCTGCTGCCCATATGCTCCATTAACAGGAACAGAGCGGATTTCCTGACCGTTCATTGCCACAATTTTTAATTCACCCCTGCTAAAACCGGCAGGGGAGAAGTAGTCAAATACCACATAATTCCGGGCTGGAATGGGGTAAATCATAAATCCATACCCATCAAAAGAGACCTCGGGAATTACAGGAGGAGGAACAAACGTAAAGTTTCCCGGGAAGATAAATGGTTCATCTGTAGCCCCGTTGTTAAGGAATGTAAGGATGTTCTGCGCCCAGATGCCTGTGTGTGGGTCAGCCTTCATCTGGTGAAGTTGCTCTATCAGCACTGAATCTGCCACAGATGGCAGTTTTCCTTCCCCGAAGTTATCTTTGTTGAGCTGATATAGTTCACTGAATGCACTAACCACTACTTTGGCGACCTCCGGATATTTCATCTCCAGGTCTGCCATAATGCCGGTAGCAGCAGTTTCATCGCCACTGTTAAGCAACAGGCCGGCAGCAAGAATGTCGGAGGCCAGGCGCTGATCCTCAAGCAAATGTGTGACAGCATTCCCGAGGAGGTAGTTCTGATTGTCTGCATCCATCAGATTCACGGCAACCAATTGAGAAACGAGGTCTCGTGCTGATCTCAGGACTTCTGTCTTTGCATCGAGGGCCTCAGCTGACGACAATTGTCCGTAACCCTTGTAGAGGGCAACTATCATGTAGGCGGTCAGCTTCGGGTCCATTGTTTCGATCGCACCGAGGATCTCCGGCGACCTCGCTATCTGAGGGTTCTTCGCGAGTACATCTGCTATCAGCGTTGTGGGTACCTGCTCCTGACTGTTGATCAGTTGCAGCAGCACCCCCTCTGAAAGGTAAGGGGAAAACTTCAGCAATTCCCTGACCAGTTGGGGAGCCTCTTCCTGTGTGCACTGCCTGATGCGGCTGATCAGTGCATCTGTGTTTCCGCCATCGGTCAGTTCTTTCCGCAAACTGTCTGAATCTGAGGAGAGGTGTTTGAGATCTGCCAGGAGCAGTGAAGCATTTTCAGGTGTAACCTTCAAATATTCTGGTGTGTAGGCGCTGTCTGACGGGAAGGGACTTTCATCGTTGAATGTAAAGATCCGGTAAAAATTCAAAGGGATGTGTGCGAGCGAATCGTGGGTGTCAGGACTATGGTAATAAAACCAGGCCCCATCGTTGTGGATGTCTGAACTTCTGTTCAGTTTGCTGTAGCTGAATCGATTTCCTGCCGGACCGGCAGGTTCATTGCCAGGCGAGCCCTGATGCAGGGCTATTCCGGGATCAGTCTCTGTACTGTCGTTGGTTACACACAGATCGTACTCGTTTTTATCAAACCAGTTGTGCAAAAACCTCAATCCCTGCCTGCCATCGGCTGAACGGTTGTTGTTCTGGGCGAGAATGGCATAATTCAGGTTGGTGACCCTGTTTGAAAAAATGGTTTCATTGGTGCCCCCGCAGCTGTTGAGGACAATGCCTGCACTTTTTGATTTCGGTATAAAAGCACCCAGCGGACCCTTGATCGTATTATTTCTGACAGTGAAAAGATTGCAATTGTTGAGGTAGATGGCCGAAGCAGCTGGTCTGACAGAATCAGAAAGATTGCCTGAATTCAGGTTAAAGTTGCAGTCTGCAATGAAACTCCCTGCAATCCCTGACAGACAAATTCCGGTAAGGTTTCTGTCGAACTTTGCTTCCGAAACGTAAACAGGAAATCCTGAAAAGGATGAAGTCGCCCTGATTCCATAAGCCAGTTGTTTGAAAACAGCCTCCGTATTGATTCCGAAGGGTACCGAATCGACGGATTGCAGCTTATTGACAGCAAATGATGAATTGAAGGCCTGTATGCCGGTGCCCCTTTCGTGGAAAGACATTTCTGAAACCGGAATGTTGTTTTCAAACTGACAACTGGTGAAACTAACGCCTTTGTTGCTCTTGAGTATGACCATCGGGCCATAGCCTGAACCATCGGGGAGTTTTTTACTGATGTTGAACTGGCACAGAGAAAATATTGATGGGTTGTTGCCTTTGGAAGGATTGATTTCGAGGTGTACCTTGTTGTTGATGAAGCGCGCATTTTCAGCAGAAACAATGCCACCTCCTGACAACGATAAGGGATTGCCATCCTGATCAATTGCCATATACTTAATGGCTGTGTCAGCGAACTGTATGGATCCCCCATGCAACAGCGTAATCCTGCCCTGTTCTGCGGTTGGATCGTTGTAATCTGTCGAACCGTAAACCCTGATACCATTCCACATTCCTGCACAGTCATTGGTGAGGGTGCCACGATCAATGACCAGTTCACCGCCGGGCATTACCCGGATGGTGCGGTCAATCCCCATCTCGATCACAGAACTGACGTTGAGCCGCCCGCCTGCTTCTATGCGCACATCCTGCAGGACCTTAGCTTTGGAATTCCATTCAGTTGTATCGCTGATGACCAGTTCATGATCCAGAAGCGGCAGACACAGATCGCATTCCCACAATCCGCGTCCGAAAGTTCCGGCCACGATTTTTTTTCTGGTATAACTGATTTTTATGTCTGATACAATGGTTCTGGGCAATCCGGTGCCGAAGAGCTCCCAGCGGTCCATGTTTTCATCGCGGTAATAGACCCCGGCATCGGTTGCCGCCAGCAGCACATCATAACCTGCTCCGCTCACAAATGCAATGGTATTCACAGGTATGGCCGGCAATCCTTCCGAAAAACTGATCCAGCTTGCACCGCCATCGGTGGTCATGTACACCCGGTGATCGGCCCATTCACGGTCGAGCGACAGCCAGAAGCGTTGTGGCTGCTGCGGATGAAAGGTAATGTCAGAAATACCGGCATAATTCAGGTTGGTTGACCCGACGGGGGTTATGTTCACCCAATGGTTTCCCCCATCCGGTGTAATCCAGAGCTTGGCCGGATCAGGTACCCCCCAGTCGGGATTTTCAAAAGCAGCGGCAATCACCTTGTTGTTTGAAGGTGCAACTTTCACTACCTTTATTTTTGTGACAAGTTCAGGGGGGAAGTTGCTGATCTTTTGCCAGTTGTCACCCCCATCGGTTGATTTCCACACATTCATAAAACCTGTGTAGAGCGTCTGAGGATCGACAGGGTCCATTTCGATGGGCTTGTCGGTTCTGCCGACCTCAGTGGAATCAGGGATCTTTCTGAATTCAAAGTAGTTGCCTCCGTCAACGGATTTCAAAAGGAATATGTGTTGCTGGGTAGTGCTTGGCGTGACTACCGAGAGGTACACATTGTTCGGATTTACGTAATCAATAGCCCCACCATAGGCATCCGAGATTTTGGCATTCTTGGTCCATTCTCCGGTTTTGAAATTGTAGAAACACAGGTTGGCATCCTGAGGCCCTGCAAACATCATGTCGCTGTTCTCTCCGATGGCAATCTTGTGAAACTGTGTAATATTCATTCCGTTGCGTGTAATGTCTTCCCAGGATTCCGCGCCGGTTTCCGACCGGGTAACCCCGCCATCGTTGGCCATGTAGACCAGGTCTTTGCCACCGGTACTGAAAATGTGCAGGTCACGGATATCGTGGTGGTATTTATGGTCGCTGCAGTAGATGTATTTTGCCGAATCTCCGCTGATTCTGAACTTATACAGCCAGATACCGCCCAGATAGAATTCGTTGGTGTCGGCAGGCGACATGCCGAACTCCAGCTTCCAGTATCCTGCAAAGGGATTGTACTCCAGGGCCAGTTTCCGGAAAGTCTGCCCGTTGTCTGAAGATTTAAACAGATCGAGCCTTGCTGAAGGGTTCGCTCCTGTGGTGTCGTAAACTTCTGCCATGGCGAGCATCAGGCCCTGTTTGTTGCTGGTTTTGGCAATCTCAAGCCGGCTTACGGCATAATGGGGTTCGAGGGGAAGCACCTGTGACTGTTCAACCCAGGTGATTCCGGCATCGGTGCTCTTCAGAAAACGGTTACCGCCAATATAAAGCACTTCGGGTTCGAAAGGATCCTGGCGGATGGAAAACAGCTCTCCGCCTTCGGATGAATAAACCTCCTCCCAGGTCTGCCCCCTGTCGGCAGACCGGAATACCATGGCTTTGTACCTGAATTCAGTGTTGGCCAGTGCGATCAGTACCTGTGGATTCTGAGGTAACAAGAAAAGCTTCCTTACCGTGAAATTGTATGCGGTGGTAGTGCTGTTCAGTCCGGTCTCTTCCCAGGTTAACCCGCCGTCGCTGCTCTTCATCACCCCGTTGCCATAAGCCCTTCCGAAACCGAGGTGCCCGGTGCCAATGTAGATGAGGTCTTTGTTGGTCGGGTCAACCTGTATACTTAAAACCCCGGTGGTGATGACATTGTCAGAGAGCGATGACCAGTTAAGCCCGCCATCGGTGGTCCTGAATATTCCTCCGGTATTGCTTCCTGCATATATGGTTCTGAAATCCGTGGTGTCGATCCACAACGAACTGACCAGACCGAGGCGTGAAAGCACCTGGTTTGTGTTCTGCATCGGTCCCAATGGATACCATTGCGCTGAATTGT
>CALMDN010000477.1 GCA_937864935.1 uncultured Bacteroidales bacterium | reverse complement strand
AGTTTCTCAGCTGTCTGGGGCCCTACCTGAGCGGTATCGCCGTCGATGGCCTGACGACCCGAAATTACCAGATGGAAGGGAGCCAGTTTTTTCACGGCCAGCGACAAGGCATAAGAGGTGGCCAGGGTATCGGAACCGGCAAACTTACGGTCGCTGATCAGGTAGCCACGGTCGGCACCACGGTAAAGGGCTTCACGGATGATCTCAGCCGCCCTGGCCGGACCCATGGTTAACAGAATAACCTCTGCTTCAGGATTTTTATCCTTAATACTGAGGGCTTGTTCTAAGGCATGTAAATCTTCCGGATTGAAAATGGCAGGCAGTGCTGCCCGGTTAACGGTGCCATCCGCTTTCATGGCATCCTTGCCAACATTCCTCGTGTCAGGAACCTGTTTGGCTAAAACAATAATTCTGAATCGCATAGTCGTTTATGGGTTTAACTCAGACCGGCAGTTTCTTCAGCATTCAGACAAACCCGATCCGGAGTTTGGCGTGCAAATTTAAACTATTCACCTTAAAACACAACCGCTAATTGGCTAATTGGTGCAATATCAGCAGTTTAAATATGCACTATTTTTCATATATTGCTTTGAATTAAGGCGTTAACATTGAACCGGACACAAAAAAAACAAACCCAGGGTCTGGGTTTGTAGTTGGAATAATACCGTTAAACCGGCCCGGAGTATTTTTCCATGAAACCGGTCAGGCGAATAGTCCGGCAAAGATCAAAGATCCATTACCTGCACGATAAGTTCAGCGATGTCGAGATTTTTCACCTCCTCGCTGTTCTTGTATTTCAGTCCATCGGTCAGCATCGTCATACAGAACGGGCAGGCGGTGGCAACAATGCCGGCTTTGCTGCGCAGTACCTCTTCGGTACGCTCGATGAACACCTCTTTTTTTCCTTCTTCAGCTTCCTTGAACATCTGGGCTCCGCCGGCACCACAGCAATAGGAGAAGCTTTTGTTGCGTTCGAGTTCAACAAAATCACGGGTAAGCCTTTTCAGGATACTGCGTGGCTCAGCGTAGATGTCGTTTCCCCTGCCAAGGTAACAGGGATCGTGGTAGGTAATCCGGGTATTCCCGAACAGGGTATCATCCACCTTCAGGCTGCCGTTTTCAATATACTGATCAAGAAACTGCACATAATTGGTGACCTCATAGTGTCCGCCAAGATCGGGATATTCGTTCCTGAAGATGTTAAAACAGTGCGGGCAGATGGTGATGATTTTCTTTACGTCGTAACGGGTCAGGGTATCGATGATCTGCAACGCCTGCATCTGATAGAGCATTTCGTTGCCGGCCCTGCGCGCAGGATCGCCGGTACAGGTTTCTTCTTTCCCGAGAACAGCGTAGCTGATGTTGAGGTGGGTAAGTATTTTGGTAAAGGCCCTGGTTACTTTCCTGTAACGGTCGTCGTAGGCACCGGCACAGCCAACCCAGAAAAGAAATTCAGGTTTTTCGCCCCTGGCAAACAGATCGGCCATGACAGGTACAGAAATTATCTTTGATTCCATGATTTTTCAGCATTAATTAAGATACTTTGATTTCGAGGTTTTCAGCCCACAACAGCCGGTCTTCCGGGGAATACTGCCAGGGAGCGCCGTTGTTTTCAATGTTGGAGAACATGGTCTTCAGTCCGCCCGGAGCGCTGCTTTCCTCCATCACAAGGTATCGGCGCATGTCCACAATCAGGGTCGGGTGGTTGATGTTCACAGGGCACTCCTGGGCACAGGCATTGCAGGTGGTACAGGCCCACAGCTCTGCTTCGCTGATGTAATCACGCAACAGAGACCTGTTGTCGCTGAATTCACGGCCGTTTTTAACCAGTCCGGGACCTTTTTCCTTCATCCTGGCCCTGAGATCCATGAAAATCTTGCGGGGTGAAAGCATTTTTCCGGTCGTATTGGCCGGACAAACAGCGGTGCAGCGGCCACATTCAGTGCACGAAAGCGAGTCGAAATAATTCTTCCAGGAGACATCTTCCACATCCTTTACCCCGAAACGACCTACCGGTGTTTCCGCTGCAGGGGCACTGAATGCTGTCTCCGGATCAAGCATGAGCTTTACTTCGCGGGTGATGTCATCCATGTTGGTGAGTTTTCCCAATGGTTCAAGCCGGGTAAGGAAGGTGTTGGGAACCGACATAAACACATGAAAATGCTTGGAATAAGGCAGGATGTTGGCAAAGGCAAAGATCAGCAGGATGTGCGCCCACCAGAAAACCTCATGGGCGAGATGCAGCCCTTGAGGCGAAAGCCCGGCAAGCAGGACCGATAAGGCCGCACCCACCGGATAAACCCCGTATATCGGTTCACCTGCATCAGTCTGCATCTGCACATAGGCAGCGTTCATCCCGAGCAGTGAAATCATCAGCAACAGGATCATCGACAGTGCCAGGTTGGCATCCTGGTGCGACTTTTTCTTCATCTCAATACCTTCGAAGCGTTTAACATGCACAAAAAGGCGGCGGGAAAGGAATATGAGAATAGAAATGGTTACCAGCAGGGCAAAAATATCGCCCGAGGCCATGATGAAATCATGAAAGCCTCCCAGCACCCTGAGCGACCGTTCCGCACCCGAGAGTCCGTCGATCACCATTTCTATACTGCCAAAGGCAATTACACAAAATCCCCAGAAGACCAGGGCGTGGAAGAATCCCATCACCGGATGCCTGAAAATTTTGGTCTGTCCGATGGCTACCTCGAGCATCACGCGGAAACGTTTGCCCAAATCCCTTACAGGAAAGCTGGCTTTGGTAAACCTGAAGTAGCTTATCAGGCGGTTGATGGTGAAAGCAAAAACTCCGAGTGTTATCAGCAGTGTTACTGCAAATGCGATTTGTCTGACCATATCGGTTGTATTAAAAATGAAAAATGCCCTGATTCCGGTTTCAGCCGGAAAAACAGGGCAAAATCCTGATTTTCTGACTTTCTCTTATTTTGACTTCACTTCCCTGAGTTTCTCTACCAGTTTGGGAAGTACTTTGAGGGCATCGCCGACAATACCATACTGGGCCGCTTCAAAGATGGGAGCATCCTTGTCGGTGTTGATGGCAACGATGTACTTCGATGAGCTGATTCCGGCAAGGTGCTGAATGGCACCGGAGATTCCTATGGCAAAATAGAGATTGGGGGCGATGATTTTCCCTGTTTGTCCTGTATGTTCTCCATGCGGGCGCCAGCCTTCATCAGAAACGGGACGGGAACAGGCTGTGGCTGCTCCAAGCAGTTCTGCCATTTCGAGCAGCGGTCCCCAGTTGTCAGCCGAACGCATTCCCCTGCCGCCGGAAACAACAATATCGGCATCGGTGAGCAGGATCTTACCTGTTTGTTTCTCAACTTCGGTAACCCGGGTCTTCAGGAGCTGTGCATCCGCCTGAGCTGTTGATTTCTCAATCACAACAGGTTTCGGATTTTCGATGAGTTCGAACGAATTCTGGGCCAGGGTAAGGATCTTCACCGGGGTTTTTATTTCAACGTTTGAGAACGCCTTACCTGAATATACTTTTTTGTAAACCACAAACGGATTCACTGAAACCGGCAGTCTGCTGACACCGGAGGCAATTCCTGCTTTCAGCCGTACCGAAAGCCTGGGGGCCAGCGATTTACCATTGTTGTTGTTGGATAGAATCACCACTCCGGCACCCAATTGATTGGCAGTTCCGGCTATCAATGCCGTGTAGGCCTGTTCGTCAACCGCTTTAAGGTTGCCATCTTCAATGCTGACGATCTTTGATGCTCCGTAAAGTGCAGGTTTCTCAAGCTCTGAAGCATCTACCTGGCCAATGGAAAGCGCCACCACCTCTTCTCCGAGCATTTCAGCGACTTTCGATGCATACGACACCAGTTCAAACGAGAGCTTTTTGAATCTGCCATCCCAATTTTCGAGAAAAACTAAAACTGACATATAAATATTTTTAAAATGTTACAACAAAAATGATCAGAAAACGCGGGCTTCATTCTGGAGCAATTCTATCAATTGTCCGGCATTGTCGGCATCCACGTATTTGCAGGCAGCCCTTGGTTTGGGCATTTCGTAGCCGGTAACGCCGGTCAGGCCTTCAATGGCTTTGGGTTCAAACACCCTGATGGGTTTTGTACGGGCCGACATAATGCCGCGCATGGCTGCAATCCGGGGCTCTTTGGCAATTCCCTTCTGCACCACAGCAACGAAAGGAGCCGGAACGCTGACTGTTTCCTTACCGCCGTCAATCTCGCGGGAAACTACAGGCTGTCCGTTTTCGATACGCAGTGAAGATACACAACTCACGGAAGGGTATTCCAGCATTTCGGCCAGCATCCCTCCTACCGTAGACCCGTTGTGGTCGCTCGACTCAATGCCGCACAATACGATGTCGTAAGGATCTGCCTTCAGCACTTCTGCCAGCTGGGCTGCCACCACATACGCATCTTCGGGATCGGTGTTCACCCTGATGGCATCATCGGCTCCGATGGCCAGTGCCTTACGGATGGTAGGTTCGGCAGATGCAGGTCCCACATGGGCCACTGTCACAGTCTGAACGGCATTGGAAGCATCTTCCTTCAGCTCCAGGGCGCGGGTCAGGGCCAGCTCATCCCACGGATTGATTACCCATTGTATTCCATTAACATCCAGCTTCCGGAGGTCATCTACAAACTTAACTTTCGTTGTAGTATCCGGAACATTGCTGATACAAACCAGAATTTTCATAAAAACACTTATTTGTTTTTGGTTATAAATCAAATACCTGGAAATATACCCCGGATCGGCAACAGTTACCGGAAATCTTCCCGATGCTGCTGAACGTCTGTTTTCCCTATGGCCTCAGGCAGTATATACCCATTGCAAATATAGCATTATTTGGCATCCTTGATTCAATGGGCTCCGCCACAGAAAAAAAACTGCAGACCGGATTTTCTATCCTGTTGATTTATTGATAAATAAATAGCTGATTAAAATGATTATATATTGCATCCAGCCAGAGTAATGAGTTGAGCGTTACGCAATGAAGCCATGCTCATTTTTCCATCACAACATAGATTATTGCTCTTATCTTTGCAGTGAAGACAGGTAAAAGATGACGAAGAAAAGCAGGAAGGAAAGAAGTTTTATCAGAATGCCTCAGTATCCGGGAGGTAACAGGGCCATGCATGCCTTCATCGCTGCCAGCCTGGTTTATCCGCCCGAAGCCCTTCAAAACCGCATTGAAGGGGAAGTTCATGTCGGGTACACCGTAAACAACGATGGTCATGTGGAGGATATCCATGTAATCAACGGACTCGGGTATGGCTGTGACCAGGAGGCCATCAGGCTGATCTCACTGCTGAAATACGCCGCCGCCGACAATTATGGGATGAAAGTCAGAAGCAGTCTGCGCACCAGGGTCAAATTCAGGTTGCCCGTCACAAACAGCATCAACATCAGTTATACCGTTGCCGGAGACAAGAACAAAGAAAAGCCGGCAGATAAACCTGCCGGCGGCAATTCCTATGGATATACGATCAGCTTCTGATCAGTGAAACCGGCTATTGTTCCCTGTCGGGATGATTCAGCGGATTTTCGTGACACTCTTTACATTCGAGGCTTTTGTTGTACTGGGTCATGGCCCTGGCGCTCATACCCATGCTGCTGAAACCTCCGTCGTGGTAGAGGTTCTGCATGGTAACCTTTTTGGTAAGGTCGGAGAACAGGGTTATGCAGTAGTCGGCACATTCATCAGCGGTGGCATTGCCCAGCGGCGACATGCGTTCTGTAAAATCCATCAGTCCGGAAAAACCTTTTACCCCCTGCCCGGCGGTAGTCGGGGTGGGCGACTGTGAGATGGTGTTGATGCGCACATGTTTTTCACGACCATAAATGTATCCGAAACTCCGGGCTATGGATTCGAGCACGGCTTTGGCATCGGCCATATCGTTGTATTCAAACAGTGTACGCTGCGCTGCGATGTACGAGACAGCTACAATGGAGCCCCACTCTGAAATGGCATCCAGCTTTTTGGCAGTCTGTATCATCTTGTGAAAAGAAACCGCTGAAATATCGAGTGTTTTGGCAAAAAAGTCGTAATTGATGTCGTCGTAGGGAAGTTTCTTCCTGACATTGGGTGACATGCCGATGGAGTGGAGCACAAAATCGATCTTTCCGCCGAAGAGCTCCAGTGACTTCGTAAACAGGTTTTCCAGATCCGCAATGCTGGTTGCATCGGCTGGTATCATGTGTGAGCCTGTTTTGGCGGCCAGCTCATCCATTTCGCCCATCCGTATGGCGAGGGGTGTGTTGGTCAGCACCAGTTGTGCCCCTTCCTCATGGGCGCGCTCTGCGATCTTCCAGGCAATGGAATTGCTGTTGAGAGCACCGAAAATAATTCCTTTTTTCCCTTTTAACAGGTTATAAGCCATAATTACAGTTTTAGTGTTTAATCTTTACTCGTTATTCTTTCCGGCAATTCAAACAAACCAAATCAGGGTTTGTTTAAAAGCAACTCTTTTGCAGCATTTCTGGCGGCCGGTGAATCAGGATCTCCGCTGATCATCAGTGCCAGTTCGGCAATGCGCTGATCAGGGTTCAGCTGTTCAATGGCTGACCAGGTGCGCAATCCGTCGTCAAATTTGAATACCTTGAAGTGCTGATCACTTCTTCCGGCAATCTGGGGGAGATGGGTAATGGCAATCACCTGCATCTTCGATGCGATCCGCGTAAGGATGGCTCCTACTTTTGTGGCTGTTTCACCGGATATACCTGTGTCTATTTCATCAAAAATGATGGTAGGCAGTAAGCCGGCACTTGAAATCAATGATTTAACGGCCAGCATGAGCCGTGACAATTCACCACCTGAGGCAATTCTGGAGAGTTCAGCAAGGGCAACCCCTTTGTTGGCACTGAACAGAAAATGTATCCTGTCCAATCCATCGCGACCAGGTTCAGGCAACAGGCTGTGCCCCACCTGAAATCCGGCATTGGGCATACCGAGCATGGAAACCGTCTCAATCAGGGTGGTTTCGGTTTCCCTGATCACCGATCTCCGGCTTTCGCTCAGCGCCTGCGCCAGCTTCATAAGACCGTCTGACTTTTGGCTGATCAGCTCCCCCAGTCTGCTTTTTTCCTGTCCCAGCTGTTCAATGGCGGCTATTTTGTTGTCAATCTCCCCGTACACCTCCAAAAGCTCATCCACTGTCTTCACCCGGTGTTTCTGCTGAAGATGGTAAATGAGGTTAAGCCGTTCGTTGATTTCTTCAAGCCGCTGCGGGTTGTGCACCACCTCTTCCAGTTGCTTCTGAATTGCCGAATCCACGTCACGGAGCTCAACAATACAGGCGGCCACCCGCTCCTGAAGCTCCGTAAGCTCCCTGTGGTAGCGTGCAGCCTGCTGAAGGCCGGTATTCACTTCGCCAAGACTTCTCAGAATGTTGATCTCCCCTTCACTCATGGCGTTGGCGGCTGCATAAAGCCGCACTTTGATCTCCTCAGCATGGGTAAGGGTTTCCGATTCATTTTCAAGCTGTTCCTGCTCACCCGGCCGCAAATTGGCTTTCGAAAATTCATCGGAGATGAAATT
>CALMDN010000476.1 GCA_937864935.1 uncultured Bacteroidales bacterium | reverse complement strand
TGAGTCCGGCATAGGAGCGAATTTTCCCGAACCAGTGTTTATATACCACCGCCAGGTTGTGGGTACTGGCAAACCCCGGAGTGGCGGTTACAGGATAGTCGCGGTAATTTCGCTTCGTGTCGAGGAAGGAGTACGAAATCCAGTAGTCACCGTTTTTTATGCTTTTCCGGTCGCGCCAGAAAACATCAAGTCCCCGGGCATATCCATGTCCGCTGTTGTCATAGCTTTCAGGAAGATAAAAAGCGGGGCCGTTCAGTTTCGACAGATGGCTGTAGTCTTTATAGTACAGTTCAGTTCTGAGGGTGCGGTTGTTTTTCGACATCTGATAGCTGAAGGTATAATGGTCTGCCCGCTCAAAATCCAGTTGGTCGGTATAAATAAGGTAATCGTCGGTCGGGTTCTGGTAAAACCAGCCCCAGGCAGCCGAGAACTGGCTGTTGTTGTCAATCTTCCAGGCGGCTGTTAACCGGGGAGTGAAATTGGTCCTGCCGAGGTAGTCTGAATGTTCAAGCCTGGCACCGGCCCTGACCACGAATTTTTTTGAAGCATAGAATTCTCCTTCGGTAAACGCTGCAAAGGCATTGTTTTTATAGGTATAATCGAAGGTATCTGCCTGGGTCTCATAGGTTTGTTGCAGTGAACGGCTGAACCATTCGGCGCCCCCCTTCAGGGTTATTTTGCTGCTTATCTCGTTCGACACCACTTCTTTCAGATGAAACCCGATCAGCTGCTTCTGGAAACTGCTCCCGTCAAACTTCACCTTGTCCATGTCTGAAGTAAATGAAGCGGAAGTGGTGGAAGTCCATTTTTGTCCGAGGTTGTTCCGGTAGGAAGTATTGACGAAAAAATTGCTGTTTTGAAGGTTGTAATCTATGTTTTTGTTCTGATCCAGATCTTCCTGTACCAGCGAAAAGCTGCCGTTGTCGTAGCTGCTGTAAATTTTCAGCAATCCTGTTTTGCCCGACTTCTGACGGATGCTCACGGCGCCCGAAGCCGATTCCGGGGCATGATTCCATTCATAGTTCTGCGGAACCAGTTTCATATAGGGGCCCAGGTTGTTGTAGGAAGCTGTTGCGGTGACAGCCCCTCGGTTCCAGAGGCGGGTTATTGCTATTTCAGGACCAATGGTGAGAAAAGAGAGGTCGAGCTGATTCTGTTCAGGCAGGTCGTTGGTGCTGAGCAGCAGCACACTGGAAAGTGCCTGTCCGTACTCGGCTGAGTAGCCCCCGGTGCTGAACACGGTACCCTTAAACATAAACGGATTGAAACGGCCGCGGGTGGCGGTGTTTGGTGCCGTGGAATTGTAGGGTGTGTGCACCAGAGCCCCGTCGATGTAGGTCTGCGATTCGTCGCTGTCGCCTCCTTTCACAAACAGCCTTCCTGATTCCCCGTTTGTGGTGGTTCCCGGCAGGGTCTGAAGGGCTCCGAAAACATCGCCGGCGGCTCCGGCCGTAGTGATCATATCCAGCGAACTGATGGTGTTGGCCTGCTTTTTATCGCCGGCCTCAAAGGTCCCGGCCGATATGGTTACTGCCTCGAGCTTGTTGAAGGTTTCGGTAAGTTCAGCCTCCACCTTGATTTCTGTGCCATTCAGGTTGATGTCCCTGGTAAAGGGTTCATAACCGATGTATTCCACTTTCAGCACTGCAGGTCCGGTCTTTCTTGTTTTGAAACTGAAACGGCCTTCCGCATCGGTGGACGCGCCGTCGTATGTCCCGGGAATATAAACATTGGCACCAGGCAGGCTGCCATCGGTTTTTGATCTTACCTGTCCGCTGATGGTTGTCTGGGCCGAAAGGCTGTTCAACGCAAGCAGGAGAATAAATAGGAATCCGGTTTTCATGGTTTCTGGGTTCTGTGCGGCAAAGATGAACCCGAAGCTGGCGCTGGCAAAATTTTACTTACCGGAATGTCGGATTTGAGGGATGAATTGTAATGGCATGGAGCATGGAGCATGGGGCGCAGGGCACAGGGCACAGGGCACAGGGCACAGGGCTGTCTTGTCCTGAAATAAGTTTACACAAAAAGTAAACAAAAATCAGGACTATGAAAGTACATGTAAACCGTTTTGCGGACGACTTTAAACTAAAAGTTGTTCAGGAGTATTTGGAGACATCCATTAGTCGTAAGGATTTGATGATTAAATATCAAATCAGGGGACATAACTGTATTAACAATTGGATTCGTAAATTTGGCTTATCAAAGCCCGAGCCATCGGAGATTGATTTATTACGGACCATGAAAAAAGAGACAGAAAATTCAGCAAAAGAACAAGAACTTGAACTCAAGATCAAGCAATTGGAGGCTGCATTGGAACATGAAAAGCTACGGACGCTGGCATTAAACACAATGATAGACATAGCCGAGCGTGATTTAAAAATTCCAATCAGAAAAAAGTCTGGAGCCAAACGGTAAAAGAGCTGCGCACCGTATGTCCCGGTCGGGATATGGAATCATTGTGCGACTTGTTTGGCAAGAGTAGGCAAGCCTACTATCAGCATTCAAAATACCATTATAAGGAAGAGGTAAAGACAGAGATTTTACTTCAACTGGTTGAAAAAGAGCGTAAAATAATGCCTCGCCTAGGTGGGCGTAAATTGCTTGAGCGTATTCAATGCCATCTGTCAGGAGAGCTTTGTATGGGCCGGGATTCGTTCTTTGATTTTCTGAGAGATGAAGGATTATTGGTACGAAAACGACGCAATCGTGTCAGGACAACGTATAGCAATCATTGGTTACATAAATATCCCAACCTGATTAAGGGCTTTATCCCGCATAAAGCACATCAACTATGGGTAAGCGATATTACTTATATTGAAACCAGTGAAGGGTTTGGCTATCTGAACCTGGTCACAGATGCTTATTCAAGGAAGATCATTGGTTGGGAATTGGGGAAAAGCCTTGAAGCTAAACATACGGTAGCCGCCTTGCAAATGGCATTAAATCAACTTCCTAAAGGCACTGTCAATGTCATTCATCATTCTGATCGTGGAGTTCAATATTGTTGCGATGATTATGTCAAACTATTGAGAAAGAACCACTTTCAAATTAGTATGACAGAGAATGGTGACCCACGTGAAAACGCAATAGCAGAGCGGGTTAACGGCATATTAAAAACTGAGTGGTTGAATCAAATGAAGTTAGCTTCGTTAGAACAAACAACAAAGGAGTTAAACCTAATTGTAAAAACCTATAATCAGTGCAGGCCTCATGGAAGCCTGGATATGAATACGCCTGAGTATGCTCATTATCAACATGGTGAGTTCAAGAAACATTGGAAGAACTATTATAATAATGTTGAAAAAACGGAACTGAAAATCAATAGCTTTGTCACGCCCAACAAAGTGATGGCGAAACTTTAAACCATTGCAATTTTAAAACGGATGGGGTATCGAACCCCATTCCGTTTTAGCCCAACAAAGCTCAAGCTCATCTTTACCCATTGAATCAAGAGTGAAACGAAAATGAAGTATTAACCCAAGAAACTGTAAACAAATTTCAGGACGGTACAAAA
>CALMDN010000475.1 GCA_937864935.1 uncultured Bacteroidales bacterium | reverse complement strand
TGCTTACGCCTAGAAACAGGCCAACTACTGGTACTTTGGTCAGAACGCCGGAATCAGCTTTGCCATGGGTCCACCGGCACCATTAACCAACGGAGTGCTCAACACCGGGGAAGGCTGCTCGTCAATATCGACAGCCAACGGTACCCTTGAGTTCTATACCGACGGCCGCTTTGTCTACAACAAGAATCACATTCAGATGCCCAACGGCAGTGGCTTGTTGGGTCACTCCTCCAGCACCCAGTCGGGTATTATCGTGCCCAAACCCGGAAGCACCACAGAGTATTATATTTTTACTGTTGATGCTGCTGACAACGGGCTGGCGAATGGCTTGTGCTATTCAAAAGTTGACATGACCCTCGAAGAAGGGCTTGGCGATGTGGATGTTACTGAGAAAAATATTTCGCTTGTCCCTTTGGCTTGCGAAAAAGTCACCGCTGTCGGTCACAGCGACGGAGCCACCTTCTGGGTGATTACCAAAAAATGGGGCAATGCCGATTTCTATGCCTACCGCATCACCTTCGACGGCGTAGTGCTCGAACCCGTGATCAGTACCACCGGGCCTCCCTTAACCGGGAACATCGGCCAGGCATCCAAGGGTTATCTGAAGGTATCTCCAGACGGAACAAAAATAGCCGCTGCAAACAACACCGATTACACGGTGGGCATCTATAATTTCGACAACTCTACCGGAACTGTCACCCACCTCGTTACCGATGAGAATTACACCGATCCGGGCGGATTTGATCCCGGCGGTCCTTACGGTGTTGAATTTTCACCAAACAGCAAATACCTCTATATCGGTGAATGGAAGGGAAACAGGAAAATACACCAGTATGACCTTTCCTCCGGCGATCCGACCACTATCCTGAGCTCCAGGGTGGTTGTGGCTTCCGTCGGACAGGGTTCAGACCCTATTGGCGCCATGCAGCTCGGCCCTGACAACCGTATGTACATTGCCCGCTATCAATCACCCTATCTTTCAAGAATTAACCTGCCCAATGTTCAGGGGGTAGGCTGCGATTTTGTGGAAAACTCAGTCGGACTGGCCGGCAGGGAATGCCGCTACGGACTGCCTCCCTTCATACAGTCGTTCTTTTTCCTTTCTGCCGACTTCTATTGGGATGACCCGGCCTGCGAAGGGCTTCCCACCAATTTCTATACAAGCGCTTCCGATAACCCCGATTCCGTGAAATGGACCTTCCCCGACGGGTCACACTCAACGTTGCTCAATCCAACCTACCTGTTTCCCGGACCGGGACTGTATGGCGTTGGTCTGGTTGTCTATCTGTACGGACAGTCCAAAACTGTGATGAGGTTCGTGAGGATCAATGCCAGCCCGACCGTTTCCCTGGGAAACGACACCATCATCTGCAGGGAAGAAGCCTTTTACCTTGATCCGGGTTCCTACAGTTCCTATCTCTGGCAGGACGGATCCATTACCCAGACCATACTGACCGACTCCACCGAATGGTATAAATGTACCGTGGCCAATGAGTTCGGCTGCACGGCGGTTGATAGTATCTACATTACCGTTAACCCCCATCCCGAAATAAGTGCAGGCCCCGATCTGATCATTGCCGAAGGCACCACCACCTACCTTGAAGGCACCGTCAACGGAAACACCACCGAATACTCCTATCACTGGGAACCTGCTTCACTGCTCATAAACCCGGATGTTTTGCAACCCATTACCATCCCGATGACAACAACCACCGTTTTCACGCTGGTAACC
>CALMDN010000474.1 GCA_937864935.1 uncultured Bacteroidales bacterium | reverse complement strand
TCCCAGTCATTCTTATAGTCCTTGCTTTCGTAGACCTTACGCCCCCAGCGGTCGAGCACAAAGAGCTCCATACGGATATACTCATTTACAATCGGGATATATTCACTTGCAGAAGAGCCGCCGTCGTTCACCTTGGCAATGCGAAAATAACCGTTTGGATCTGTAGGAGGGGTAAAAACATTCGGGATAAAGACCTGAACTTCAGCAACCGGAATGGCCAGGCTGAACTCGTTGCTGCAGCCCTGATCGTTGGTGGCAATCAGGGTAACAATGTACTCATCGGCCATCTCCTGGTTATCGACCAGTGTTTTGGCGGTGGGATACAGGTGGTTGGGCGAACGCTCTATGGATTTATCGGTTTCATCACCAAAATCCCACAACCATTCCACGATGCTCTGGTCTTCGGGAAAGGAGAACCTGACCAACGGATTCTGAAGGTAGACGGTATCGGGATAGGATTCGATCTCCAGCACAATGGCAGGTAGCTCTGTCACTGTGTACACTGAGTCAAGTACACAACCATTAGAATCGGTAACCTGCAGGATATTGGCACCACCACAGGCGTTCTGTTTCACGGCATTGTCAAGGTTGACCACCATGGGCTCAGCATTCCAGAGGTAAGTATAGGGAGCAAGACCGCCAGAAGCAATCACTACAATGTTGGCTTCACATTCGTCTTCGCAGGTCTGGTTAACCTCCTCGATAAGTACTGATGTTTTGTTGTGAAAGGTAACCTCCCCCCCGGAATATACCACATCGGTGAGGGGACCTCCGGCGGTGTGGTAATAACATGAATCGGCAATCCAGTTAAGGTTGCCGGGCTCATTACCCGCCATAAACACCAGATCAAGCAGTTTCCCCCCGCTGATGCTGATGGGCGCCTCAGCATGCCAGACAATCCTGACGGAAGTATCGGTAAATGTAACAGTGGTAAAACCGGTTGATAGCTGGGCATCCGGGTTTTTATAGCCCTGATAGGCAAGCATGCCGGCCGGGTAATCGAGAAGCAGTGAAATTGAATCTATGTTCTCCAAACCGGTAACGAGCACCGGAGTAACAAATTCATTATCAGGACAAAGAAGACCACCCTGAACCCCTGTGGTTGCATTCTGCGGATATACGGGCTGAAATGAAAGCAGCAAAAGAACAACGATAAGCTGAAAAACCCGGAATGATTTCACAAAACGCCTGATCATGCTTGTTGGTAGATGTTTTTGATGAATGGAAGGCCAGTTAAAGCGGTTGCTAAATTACTGAAAAATGTACTGTGTACGCCCGGATAACGCAAAAAGCGGAGTTTTCGTGTCCGGATACAGAAAATCTGTCAGAAGTAACCACCCGAAAGCATCAGCAGGGTGCATTTGCTTTCAACCACGATGCCCCTTTCTTTGGCCAGCGCAGCCAGTTCAGGATTCCAGGTACCCGGATTGAAGATGATCCGCTTGGGTCGGATGGTATTCAGAATGTAATCCACGTACTGACCCTGATTCTGAGGACCGAGATACATGGTTACCGTATGTACATCTGCAAATTCAGGAAATCCCCGCTGTACCGCAACACCGGCAATGTCACCCTCACGCAGCCCGACGGCCACTACCGGATAATGATACAGAACCAGATCGTTGATACAGATATTTGAGTACCGTTCAGGATTCAGGCTGGCCCCAAGCACCAGCGTTTTTTTATGTGGATGTTCAATCATTCTGTTGACTTCAGACAACTTTATTTCACGCAAGGACGCAAAGACCCGTCTGCACTGCGTTTCGGTGGGCAGGCGCAAAGATCTTTTTTTGCTCCTTATTTACACTTACTTCCTACTTCCTACTTCCTACTACCTACTTCCTACTTCCTACTTCCTACTTCCGACC
>CALMDN010000473.1 GCA_937864935.1 uncultured Bacteroidales bacterium | reverse complement strand
TCGCCGATCTGGGCCAGACTCGCGGCCACTACGAACGCCGTCGTGAGCGGATAGCCAAAGGCCAGCACCAGCGCCATCGCCGCCAGGGATTTGCCGACGATGATGATGGCGACCACGCCGAGCACCTGCAGCGGTTGTTCCACCAGCACGGCGGGATCGAACAACATGCCGATAAGTATGTTGCCGAAAACGATGACTATTCGGCCATCATGATCAAGATTCTGGCCGACCGGCTGGCCGAAGCCTTTGCTGAAGTGCTCCATCTCTATGTGCGAAAGGAATACTGGGGTTATGCGCCGGATGAGAACCTGAAACTGGACCAGATACTTGTGGAAGGATATCAGGGCACACGTCCGGCTCCAGGCTACCCTGCCTGCCCTGAACACAGCGAGAAACGCAGACTCTTCGACCTGCTTGACGTCGAAAAATCAGGCATCCTACTCACAGAAAATTATGCCATGTACCCTGCAGCCTCGGTTTGCGGATACTATTTCTCACATCCCGGCTCCCAGTATTTCAACGTTGGGCGCATCAGTACCGACCAGGTTGCTGACTATGCCCGGCGCAAAAACCTCACTGTTGCAGATGTTGAAAAACTGCTGGCGCAGAACCTGAACTATTGAAATAAACCTGGGTGATTTCCGGAGCAATGCCTCCGGTTTAGCAGTTAAACAAAACAGAAACGACGCATTTACTGCATGAAATTAACCGATCATATAGCACAAAGGGGCACAAAGACGCTCTTCAGTTTCGAACTGCTGCCACCGCTCAAAGGTGAAAATTTTGATTCTACCAGCCAGACCATAGACCCCCTGATTGAGTTCAACCCCTGTTGCATTGATGTAACCTATCACCGCGAGGAGATCATCTACAAAGAAAGGGCCGATGGCCTGCTTGAGCGGAGGACCATCCGCAAAAGGCCGGGTACCGTAGGCATTTCGGCAGCCATTAAGTTCAAATACAAGGTAGATGTTGTCCCCCACATCATTTGCGGAGGATTTACCAGGGAGGAGACTGAGAATGCACTGATCGACCTCTATTTTCTGGGGATTGACAACATCCTGCTGATCCGGGGGGACAACCCGGCCGGGGAGAAGGCTTTCAGACCTGAACCCGGGGGCAACCACTTTGCCATTGACCTGGTGAAACAGGCGGTCAATATGAACCAGGGCGTCTACCTCGAAGAAGACATCATCAATGCCAATCCCACAGGCTTTTGCATCGGGGTGGCCGGCTATCCTGAAAAACATGCGGAATCACCCAACCTGGCAACCGACATCATCCGTCTGAAAGAGAAAATTGATGCCGGGGCCAATTACATTGTCACCCAGATGTTTTTCGACAATGCGGCTTTTTTCAGATTCGAGAAGGCTTGCCGTGAAGCCGGGATTACCGTGCCGATCATCCCCGGATTAAAACCCTTATCGACAAAATCGCAGCTATCGGCCCTGCCCAAAACCTTTTCCATCGACCTGCCTGAAATCCTCGTAAAAGAGGCCGACAAATGCACCGACAACCGGCAGGTCAGGCAATTGGGCATTGAATGGGCCATTCAGCAGAGCCGCGAACTGATCGCATCGGGTGTTCCGGTGCTGCATTTCTATTCGATGGGAAAGAGCGACAACATTCAGCAGATTGCGAGGGCTGTTTTCTGATCAGCGCTGAAGCAGGTTAACACTCTGTTGCAGATCACCCCCCAGCAGTTCAACCAGGCTCTCCTCCAGCCTGAGGTGGCTGAGGTTCTTCCCGATGAAGATGAGACGGCTGCTGCGCTGTTCGGCGGGTTGCCAGCTTTCACCGGCTGAGATCATGATGTGGTCGCGTACCGACTGAACCACAACCTTCTGAGCCACCCCGGCAAAACTCACGATGCCTTTGATGCGGTAAATGCCGGCTCCGTAATACTCAATCAGGTGGTCGAGCCAGAAGTTGAACTTGTGCGGATCAAAATCGCGGGTAAAGGTATAGATGTGCGATTCGATGTCGTGGGACAGGGGTGTCTGCTGCTTCTGTACCAAAGCAAAACCGGCCGGCTTCAGCATACCGGAATTGAGTTTCATCCGGCTTGCATCCAGTGAGAAATTCTCAATCACTGGCGGGGCATAGGCCCAGGTATCGAGCAATGCTTCACCGTCAATCTGTCCAAAACTGCTGCGGACAATCTTCGCAAAAGGGTTATAGGTGGCCACCAGTGCTTCAGCTTCCGAAAGGGCAGCCTCATCTGCGAGGTCAGTTTTATTCAGCACAATGACATCGGCATAGGTAATCTGTTTGGCAGCCATCTCTGTATCGGCAGCAATGGCTTTGATGTTGCGTGCATCCACCAGGCAAACCACACTGTCGATGCGGTAAAACATCTCGATCTGCTCCGACGACATAAAAGCCTGCACTACCGTTGACGGATCAGCAATCCCGGTGGTTTCGACCACCATGTGCGTAAGCTTGTGGCGGATGTTGAGGATATCGAACAGCAGCTCGGCCAGATCACCATTGAGGGTGCAGCAGATGCAGCCATTTGACATTTCGAAGATGTTGTCGTTCTCCACACCAACAATCAGGTCGTTGTCGATGGAAATCTCGCCAAACTCATTCTCAATAACGGCGAATTTCTTCTCAGGACAGGTTTTGATGAGGTTGTTGAGCAGGGTGGTTTTGCCGGCACCCAGAAAGCCGGTCAGTATGGTTACCGGCAGGCGGTCGTCATCGGTATAGTCGTACATCGGAAAAATTTCTGCAAAGTTAAGAAATGCCGGCCAGTCCAAGCAGCAGTTGACGACAGGACAAGAAGACGAATCGACTTCATCACATCCTGACTGAAGGCAAAACCTAAACTGCACATTTTTGTTGATATAGTACCAAAAACAACCATCATGTTTGAACAACTACTGCAACTGGTAAAAGAAAATGCCGGTGAGGCCATTGTAAAAAATCCGGTTATTCCCGATGAGCGCAACGAAGAGGCCATTGAAACCGCCGCAGGATCGATTATGAACAATCTGAAAGGCGAAGCCGGTGGCGGCCTTGATTCCATCCTCGATATGTTTAAAGGAGGAAATCAGATCACATCAAGCCCCATCATCGGGAACCTCACTTCCGGTGTTGCCGGAGACCTGATGAAGAAATTCGGCATCGATCAGGCTGCAGCAGGTAACATTGTTGAGCAGATTGTTCCGGTAGTGATGGACAAACTGAAAAGCAAAACCAACGACCCGAACGATTCAAGCATAGACCTGGAAGGCATCATCGGTTCACTCACCGGAAAAGGTGGCGGTGATATTCTTGGTAAGATCAGGGGAATTTTCGGGGGATAATTTCATCCTTACGGACCTGTTTCCTGCACCCGGCTGACTGAAAAGCCTCTGAAATGCAGGCAATTGTCATTTTTTCGACTGGGTGGAGCCTCACCCCCCGCCCTCTCCTGAAGGAGAGGGTGCTTGATTCCGTTTTTTTTATAGATTTGATTTCTGTTCAGAATGTTACTCAATCGCCCAAACGCCTCAATAGCAGCCCTCTCCTTGAGGAGAGGGTTGGGTGAGGTGCAATACTCATGCATCCGGCAAACAAAACCTTTAATAGTAGAAAGGCAGCAGTTTATTTTTCGACTGGGTGGAGCCTCACCCCCCGCCCTCTCCTATATTTGTGCCATTTGGCAATAGAAGGTAAGGTGTGAGAAAAAGTTCTTTGACATAATTGTTAAGTTTGTGGATACATTCCCTTTCGGGGGATTGAGCGAAGGCGTAGCCGGAGCGAAATCCCCCGAAAGGGAACAGTAAAACCAAATGATATGATCAACAATTCATCACTTCAGAAGTGGGATCGCCTAAAGCAAAAGCAATTGGACACCCAGTTTGTCAACAGTCTTATTCAAGGCATGAACTGTTCACAGTTTGAAGCTAAAGCCATTTTGAATGCTGTTTATCAAACCTATCAACCATTTTTTGATAATTCCGGCACAATGAAGCCTGGCCAGATTTTATTCGAGGTGGTGTCGATAGAGAATGGAGCCCAAAAGAAGCTTTCTGAATGCAGGATGGTTAGCGTTACCCTTACCCTTGATGCAGGAGAAAAGGATCTTCTGATTAAGGAACAGCAAGGTGTCCAGGGATTGCGCCGACATCGGTTGCAGCGTATTGCAAATGAAGCTTTCCAGCAAGGTGGACTTTTAACTGTAGAGGATATAGCCAACCGCTTGCTGAATTGTGGTGAACGAACTGTTTGTCGTGATATTAAGGCTTTTAAAGATATGGATATCACACTGCCGCTCCGGTCTGTGATCCGCGATATGGGCAAGTCCATTACACATAGGGCTTTGATTGTCAAAGAATGGTTGTTTGGACTGGAATATACCGAGATTGCCAGAAAGACCCATCACAGTGTCGATGCAGTTGCAAACTATGTCGACAAGTTCAAAAGGGTGATATGTCTGGCTAAAAACAACTATGAGCTGAAAACCGTAGCCTTTTTGGTCAAATTATCTCCAAGTCTGACAGAGGAATATTACAGGTTATATCAAACTCTGGAGGCAGTGCCTCATCGCAAAGAGGAAATAGATGATCTTGTAAAAAAAAGCCTTCAAACCTCTTAAAAAAGCCGACAAATATGATTCCTAAATCCATTTACTTAAAGAAATATCAAGCAGCTCATGATAGATTTCTTAAACCGGCTATTATCAACTTCTTCGAGCGTGAGTTCGGTAGTTTTTTCGGGCCGGTTGTCAGGGAAAACATCGCAGATGCGTTACTGGAACTTTTTGAGTCTCTTTGTCCGGAATCAGCCCGGTTAAAGCCAGGTCAGCTTGTTTGGAATGCCCTTGACAAGAATACCAGAGCTGATTGGAGTAACCGTCGATATGTACCGGTGATTCTTTCTCTGGTAACCGATGAAGACATCTCTTTGTTCGAAAAAGGAGCTTCAATTCCAGGCATTAGGAAGAATGTAATAGCCCGGATGTTCAGGGAAGCTTACCAACAAGGAGCTGTATTATCTACAAGAGATTTGAGCCTATTGCTGGTCTCAGATGGTGCTTATCTTTCTCAATTAAGAATTGCTTATGAACAAGAGCACCAGACAGTTCTTCCTCATACAGGTGTTCTCCATGATATGGGTACAACGATAACCCATAAACGATTAATAGTTTACAAGCATATCGTAGAGAAGAAAGACCCCGCTGTGGTTGCAAAAGAAACTAATCACTCGCAACTCGCTGTTGATAAGTATATTAAAGACTATCATCGTGTGAAAACCTTGGTGGATGATAATAAAGATGTTGAGTTTATTCATCATACAACCAATATTGCGAGACACGTTATTAATCAGTATCTACAAATCATTAACAAAAATGCCAAAGAACTTTAACTTTTTCTCTTTTTTCCTTGCAATGTCAAATGGCATTAACTGAAGGAGAAGGGGGCTTGATCCTACTCAGTATCGGAATGCGTGTTTAACTATTTGCAGGCACCGTTGTCGCCTCATCCCCCCGCCCTTCTCCTGAAGGAGAAGGGGGCTTGATCCTACTCTTTATCGGGATTCGTGGTTTGATTTATGTTTA
>CALMDN010000472.1 GCA_937864935.1 uncultured Bacteroidales bacterium | reverse complement strand
TCCGTTTGGCGGGTTGCAGGCACTGTCGTCTTACCTGGCAAACAATTCACTGGCCTGCTCCATGACCACCACCCAGATCGCCATGGGCCTTGCGCTGGTAGCGGGAGTTTTTCTGTTCAGCAAGCTGTTTTGCAGCTACCTGTGCCCCATCGGGATGTTTACCGAATGGCTGGGCAGGCTGGGTAAAAAAGTGAAGATGAATTTTGTAATCCGGGGTGTGGCCGATCGCCTTCTCAGGATACTGAAATATGCCCTGTTGTTTGTTACCTTCTATTTCTCCGTGAGCAGCAGCGAACTGTTCTGTAAGACCTTTGATCCTTATTACGCCATCTTCTCCGGTTTCAGCTCAGATGTAGTTGTCAGTTATGCTGTGCTGGCTCTGCTGCTGGCCATCCCGGGGTCCTTTTTTGTACGTCAGTTCTGGTGCAAATACCTTTGTCCGCTGAGTGCCGCTTCCAATATTTTCTCTTATGGGTATCTTTTTGCCTCAATCACAGCTCTTTACCTCCTGCTTACAATGGTTTTCGGATTACAGGTCAGCTGGGTATGGCTGCTGGCTGCCCTTAGTCTGGCCGGTGTTGCCACCGAAACCTTCAGGATGCGGTTTCTGGGTTTCCCCCTTTTCAGGATAACCCGCAACAACGACACCTGTACATCCTGCCGGCTGTGCGACAAAGCCTGCCCTATGGCCATTAAGATTTCCGACAAGCCGGTGGTAAACCACATCGACTGTCATCTCTGTGGCGACTGTATTACCCGTTGTCCGGAAAAAGATACCCTTCAGATCAACCGCCGCAACCTCGGGTGGCTTCCTGCTGCAGCTACGGTATTGCTGGTTGCCGGTGGCCTGGTTTTCAGTGCATACACAGATATTCCTACCGTTAACCTCCGCTGGGGTAGTGCTGATAAGTTTGCTGATGCAGGTATTTATGAGCAATCGGGGTTAAAGAGTGTAAAATGCTATGGCAGTTCCATGTCGTTTGCCAACCACATGAAAGAACTGCCCGGTGTGCTGGGTGTGGAAACTTTTGTGGGCGATCACCGGGTTAAGGTTTATTACGATAAATCAGTGCTTTCTGACAACCTTATCCGTGAGGCAATTTTTTCTCCGGTGAGCATGGTAGTTTCGGCACCCGAAGGCAATCCGGCGTCAGTGGCCGTGGCTGAAGCTGCCATCGACAAATTCTTCGATCCGCGCGATGCCGGTCTGCTGGCAACACGGTTCGGACAACATAAAGGCATATTGGCCATGCAAACAGTCTTTGGCGAACCGGTTCATGCCCTGATTTATTTCGACAAACGCTTTATTTCTGTTCCGGAAATTGAAAAGCTCATTGAAGAAGACCGGGTACAATGGGAATCGGATGGAGAAACCATGGCGGCGGAAACCGATTTCATCGTGGCGTCGCTGAGTGAGCAAACGGCTCAGCTTGCACTGCCGGATTACCTGAACAGGATGTATGAACCGGTGGAAATGAGTTTTAATGCGTTTGAAGATTACGCACCCGATCAACTCGATTCGCTGGAGGTGAACTTCCCCGGTTTTACCGACCCTGACCTTACGGATATGCCCTGGTACCTCCTCAGTCACCTGAGCAACGACAAGGGCATTGTGAAATTTTCAACCCCCTTTACGCCTCAGGGTGTAAAACTCAGGCTTCTGTATGTCAGAGAACTGACCAATATTCAGAAGATCAGGCAGTTGCTGAAGTCGCCGGAGCTGAACACACACATGAGCGACGGAACTACGAAAATACTGGAGAATCCTTATAAATTCTGATCCTGTTACGCGACACTCCGGCTTATTGAACAATAAACTTTCCTGCTGCGGTTTTGTTGCCTGAGGAAACGATGGTATATCCGTATAAGCCGGGTTCAAGGTTGTGCACCGGGATGGAAATGCTTCCTGCATGTGGGTTCAGTGCGTAACGGATTTTTTCAGTTCCTGAAGCAGTATAAAGAATGATCTCTGAGCTGTTGGCTGATTCGGGCAGCAAATAGCCGATGGTGATAACATCACTGGCGGGGTTGGGATAAGGGCGGTGGCCTGACGGTTCAGGAAAATTGTCAGGCATTCCTGTAATGTTGCCCGGCAGATTGTAAATTCTTGTTTCAACAGTATAAGGGGAAACACTGTAATTATAACAGTAAGCCAGAAGCTTGATGCCTTCCCCTTCCAGATCTTTTACCTCCATGTACTGACAATTGGGAACCGAAAGCAATTCCGTTCCGTTTTCTTTTATGACACGGGCATTGTATGTAAAGATGCCGGTAGTCTCATCATAAAAATAATAAATATAAGCCAGGCTGAGTGAATTTTCGCTGGTGAGCAACCCTTCCGAAAGCAATTTTACATCGTACAGGTAATTGCTGGCAGGGATACTCAGGTTGATGGTTTTCCATAATGTATGATTGGTATTGTAGATTCTGCATTGCGCCAGTCCGACATCCATCAGGTAGAACTTGTATCCGGAGACTGCAAGTTTCGTATAGGTTCCCGAAAAGTTGTAATTGTTGTCCAGGGTGATTTGTCCGAAAGTCAGGTTATAAGACAAAAGAATCATTACTGTCAGAAGTTTTTTCATACAAGAAATGGTTGTTGGTGTTTGCCCTGCAATATTACCTGGGTTAGACCATCAGAGGCTTATACAATTACCGGATTATTGTGCAAGATTTTTTAATATGGAAAGGAATGATTGGTGTTCGTACTATGTTTGCAATATGTTTTTTAAATCAACGGATTATGCAAAGTGCCGGAATGGTTTCATCAGATGGAATGAATGATGGCAGAATGATGCTGCCTGATGTGCTTAAAGGCATTGCGGTGCTGGCGATGATACAGGTTCACCTGATGGAGTTGTTTGCTCTGCCGGATATTTATATCAGCCGGCTTGGTGTTGTATCACTTTTTCTGGGTGGCCCTCCCGCAGCACCAGTTTTTATGGCGGTAATGGGTTATTTTCTGGCCAGGTCTGTGGCAGGAACCGGAACAATGGTGCTGCGCGGTTTAAAGCTGATCTTGTGGGGGCTGTTACTGAATGCTGGATTAAACATGAATCTGTTCTATCATATCTTTGCAGGCAGTACAGCACTTAACCCGCTTGAGTACCTGTTTGGCGCCGATATCCTGTTTCTGGCCGGATTGAGCACCATACTTATTGCACTTTTCAGAAGGGCAGCCGGTAAAAGGATCGTATGGTGGCTTGTGCTGATGGTGGTGGTTGCCTCAGCCGGAGAATACATCCCTCAGCCGGAATATGGCAATGATTTGCTGACTTATGTACTTTCTTTTATATATCTTAAAACGCCCTGGTCTTATTTTCCGCTGCTGCCCTGGCTTGCCTATCCCCTTGCCGGCTACAGTTTTTACCTGATCAATCAGGAAGCAGATCAGCGTAAGTTGCCTTACGGAAACAAAATCACCGCCGGTTTTGTATTGCTGGTGCCGCTTGGCCTGAGCCTGCGTTATGCCACTGACATTACCTGGGATCTTGAAAAATACTACCACCACGATCTGCTCTTTTTTCTGTGGGTGCTTATGTTTCTGGTTTTCTGGACAGCTATGTTCAGTTTGCTGACAAAAATTCGTTTGCTCAACAGGGTAAACGGCTGGTTGCAATGGGTTGGCAGGAATGTTACCGCATTCTATGTCATTCAATGGCTGCTGATCGGGAACCTGGCAACTGTGTTTTATAAGTCATTGGATTCTTCAGGGGTACTTATCTGGTATATAGGGATAACTGCACTGACTGTGTTACTGGTTAAATTATTCAGATTGGCTCAATTGAGGCATAAGGAACGGACTTCGCCCCGGATTTCCTGAGGGTAAGGGGCAATGCTTTTTGTCAATAACAGAATCAATGTCGTTTAGTTAAGGGGTGTATGTCTTCGACCCCGCCTGCCTGCTTGCCTGGGCCAACAAGCAGACAATCTCAGACCGGCAGTCATCCTCAGGGTTCACTAAAAAAAATTAGCATAATGCGCCGATGACAGAGGTTGCATCATTTATCAGTCATAGGCCGTTTGCACGCGCCTGCCCTGTCTGCTTGACTCAGTCAGCCTGCCTGTATGCAAAAGGCAGACAGGGCAGGCTGTTTGCCCATGCAGACAGGTCAGAAGATAAGGCACGCGCAAACAGCATTTTGCTAAATCAAACATAATGTGGACGTTAGTTAAATCTGTCATTGGTAGTC
>CALMDN010000471.1 GCA_937864935.1 uncultured Bacteroidales bacterium | reverse complement strand
CTCCTGAAGTGGACAATGAGGTCATTGTTGATAAATTCTCCTTCAATCCGGTACCAGGACAGATTGTGGATGCAACCATCACTGAGGCAGAAACTTATGACCTCAGGGCAAGCATCTGAAGTTCCTTACTCCGATAGCAGGCGATAAAGTTCCCGGCCGGTTTTTCGTTTTATATTGCAGTGCATTGTAAATTTGCCGTAAAACTGCAACCATGAAACAGATCATTACCTTACTACTATTGGCCACAGGCATATTTTCACCTGCCCTGGCACAGGATCAGGATCAGGTCAACAAAACCGACAGCAAAGGCTTAAAGCAGGGTTACTGGACGGAGAAAAGTCCGGATGTGGTGGTTGAAGGCTCTTATTTGGATGACCGGAAAGACGGAACCTGGTATACCCACCTCACAGAAAACGGTCTGCTGACCAAAATCGAAACCTACCGTAAGGGAGTCAGAGACGGTTTGTTTCTGCAATTGTCGAAACAGGGTTATCTGGTTTCGGAACAGTATTTCCGCAACGACATTCCCGAAGGGCCGCACCGTCAGTACACCCAGAATGGCTATCTTGTATCTGAAAACTTCTTTAAAAGCGGGAAGTATCAGGGTATGCAATCCACCTATTACGAAAACTCAAAAAAGAAATCGGAGGAATCCTTCTACGAAAACGGTGTGAAAAGCGGACCTTCCAGGTGGTTCAACAGCGAAGGGAAACTGATTGCCGAGTACAATTATGTGAATGGAATGCTCCAGGGTGAACAGAAATCGTTTTATGCCTCAGGGCAGGTCAGATCTGTTGACAACTATACCGATAACCTCGCACAGGGCGCTGCTGCAGAGTATTTCGAAGATGGAAAGGTGAAGGTTTCCGGACAGTATAAAAACGGGGAGAAAGATGGTAAATGGATTGAGTACGATGAAAACGGAAAGGTACTCAAAACCACGGTTTTCGTGATGGGTAAAGAGAAGTAAGGAACTGGCTTCATGATAAAGAAGATAAAGAATCCGTTTGTTGCCAAAGAAGGTTACCATTGTTTCGGCTGTTCTCCCGACAACCGCATGGGGCTGAGGCTGCACTTTCACGAAGACGGGGAGTTTCTGGTATCGGAATGGCAGCCCGAATGGCAGTTTCAGGGATGGAACAACACGGTGCACGGAGGAATACAAACCACCTTGCTTGACGAGATTGCCAGCTGGCTGGTGTTTGTCAAGCTGAAGACCTCAGGGGTGACCTCGCGCATGGAGGTAAAGCTGAAGAAACCTGTGATGTCGAACGAAGGGACCCTTCACCTTAAAGCCAGACTTCGTGAAATGAAAAGGAATGTTGCCGTGATTGATACCTGGCTCTACAATCATCAGGGAGAGCTTTGTACGGAAGCCGTGATGTACTATTACACTTTCCCTGAGGCGGTAGCCCGGGAGAAGTACTGGTATCCGGGTCACGAAGCCTTTATGGATGAAGATCCGGCAGGGAATGGATAATCCCTGAAGGGAAGATTGCTATTTACCCTTTCACTACGCCGGCCTTGACCGCCAGGGCTATCAGCTCACTCAGAATCATTGCGGTGGCCCCCCAGATAAAATATTCACCGGCCTGGTAGCCGGGAACCCGTATGCGGTTTCCGCTTCGGGGATGAAAATCGCGCTCCACCAAGTTTGACGGATCAGTGAAGTGGCTGAGCGGCAGGGTGAAGATCTCTGCCACCTCGGCAGGATCGGGCGTGAAAACAGGCTTAATCGGGCAGTAAGCGATCACCGGACTGATGATGAAATTGCTGGGCGGAACAAACAGGCTGCTGAGTTCCCCGCATACCGTGACTGTTTCGGGCAGAATGCCGGCTTCTTCACGGGCTTCACGCAGGGCTGTGGCCACGAGGTCGGGGTCTTCTTCTTCGTGTTTACCACCGGGAAACGCCACCTGTCCCGAGTGCACCCCATCGTATTCCACCCTTTTGATAAACGCGGTGCTTAACAAGCCCTGTTCGCCGGGAAACAGCAGGATCAGCACGGCACTCCTCCGGGCATGGCTTATCCCCTGGCTGTTGCGGATCAGCTCATCGCGGTGGGCAGGTGCCATCAAAAGCTGTGCATCCTGTCCCGGAAGGCCGGCATGCATGGCTTTTTCAAGCTGGCCTATCTGATGAAGAAACCCGGTTTGTTTCATTGAGGGTTCGTGGTACATGTTGCCCGATTGAGGATGTTGCTTATTCTGTCAGCCTGCTCAGCAACCATCTCATCACGGAAGGTGCTGAAGCTGAATCTGACGCAAAATTAGCCAAAAGGGCTGAATCAAGGGTTAAGGAAGTGTTAAAAGCAAAGAGGATACGACACCGGAAACCTGAATCTGTTGAAAAGAAAGGATTCTGGCACGAATGAAAAAGGAAAACCGGTAAGTTTGCGATGTCAGAAACCATGAATGTACAGGCAGAAAGGTGGAAATCTTTCCCTTTTGCCTTTTGGCTTGCAGGCTTGCGAACAATGCCGGCGAACGGATGCCTCATACAGGCGAACAGCATCATTGGCTTCCTTAAAAACCGCATAACTCAACATTCAGAAACAATCATCCCAATGCCCGAGCCCTACATTCTTGACCAGACCTTTGACCACTGCAGCCAACTTACTAAAGGGGAGTACGAAAACTGCCGGTTCAGCAACTGCAACCTCGCCGAAACCGACCTTTCCGGTTTCAGATTCACCGACTGCACATTCACCGGCTGTAATCTCAGCCTGGTAAAACTCAGCGGCAGAGCACTACGGAACATAAAATTCAGGGACTGCAAGATGCTGGGACTTCAGTTCGA
>CALMDN010000470.1 GCA_937864935.1 uncultured Bacteroidales bacterium | reverse complement strand
TTCCCAGCCCGGCAGATCTGACTACAAATTACCAGGTATTTGGCACAACCTATACTAAAAGTGTTTCGTGTCCATCTCATCTTGGCACAGGAACTGAAAAAGAAGAGGTGAAAGCAGCATTAGAATCCGCAACAGCGGAAGTAGAAGCCACACAAGTTGCACTTATTTTATTGGTTGATGGTGGTTCAACACCCGAACTTCAAACAGAAGTGATCACCAGCATACCAGATGAAGGGATGGAGCTGCGTTATCAGTTGCTGACAGAATCGCCTTATTTATCTGATACAGTTTTGAAAACGTCTATTGCAAAAGAAGATGTGCTGAACAATGCGATGATACGCGATGTAATGGTTGCCAACCCGCAATCGGCCAAATCTGCGCAAATGGTTGAAATGTTAGATGAACGTGTAAATCCAATGACGGATGAAATGAAAAACGAGATTCTTTCAGGACAAACAATTACCAGCGAAAAGGAAGATCTGGAAGCAACACTGTCATTTATGAAACAGGAAGCATGGTATAACTTTG
The DNA here is from genome assembly GCA_937864935.1 of uncultured Bacteroidales bacterium. Taxonomy (GTDB): domain Bacteria; phylum Bacteroidota; class Bacteroidia; order Bacteroidales; family Lentimicrobiaceae; genus Lentimicrobium. The sequence continues at coordinate 9,685 of CALMDN010000470.1, read as the reverse complement.
GTGCATTATGCCGCTTGTATGCCATTGATACACTGCATACATGGAGTTCAGATACCATCGGTGTGTTGTTTGCCAGTGAAACATCGTTGGAATCACAATACAAATTGGCATTCTGGCATTTGTTTAAAGGCAATACCAGTTCTGCAACCCAGGTACTGAGTAGTATTCCTGCAACGTTCACACTTGATGCTTCAGAAGCGGCTCAGCATGAGCGTTATACATTGCTGCTCAACACGCTTATTCAACTATCCAATAATCCGGAAGTATTGTTGGAAGCAGGAACCGATGTCGCCAACACGCTGACTCAGTTAAATACAATGAGCGAAGATAAGCCAGCAGCGATGTCGCGCAACCTTTTAATTGCAGCAGGTTTGATGAGTTATGATGAACCCATTAAATTAGATGACGTGTTAAAGACAATGCCGGTTTATAACCCTACTGTCAAAGCCAAAGAATCGGCAAAACTGAGGGTTTATCCAAATCCGGCGAATGACTTTATCACCATTGCATGGAATACTCCTGATCACAGCAATTTGTTACTGACTTTAACCGATGCAAATGGACGCACTGTTCATCAACAACGGTTAAATGGTCAGAACAATGAAGCAATCCTGAATATTTCCGAATTCGTAAATGGCTCTTACCGTTTGAGTTTGTCGGAGGGTAAGAAAACTATTGCATCTGAAACGGTTGTAATACAAAAGTAAGTTAGATCTTTCCAAATAAAAGCTGCTCTGTGTAATGACAGGGCAGCTTTTTTGATTGTTTGCCGTGCCTGACCAATTTACTGGCGGTGAAAGTCCACCCGATTGTAATAATAGCGGCGAACGCAGATCGTTTTATTGCTGGTTAAACTTTCTGCCGGATGGCCTTTTACGAAAATTGCGGTTTTGTGGTGAAATAACAATAATTTTGCAACGAAAACGGCGTTGAATCAAAAAGAAGGATTTAATCTCCAAAACAATTTTAACAGAACAGGAAATGGAAAATATGAGTAGTTATTCGGGTAGCAGCGAAGGCAGGAAAAAGAGCAATATTCTGCTGGTAGTGGTAGTGGTTCTGATTGCAGCACTGGCCTTGCTGGCCTGGTTATACCTTTCAACCAGATCTCGGCTCGGCAATATGCTGGAAGAAAAGGAAATGCAGCGGGTTGAACTGCAGCATGAACTCGATTCGCTGATTTCCGAACACAACAACATCAAACTGGAGTATGGCTCTTTGTCAGATTCACTGTCGGCCAAAGACAGCCTGATTCAGGCCAATGCCATCGAAATCAGAAAACTGCTTGATACACAGTATGAGTTTTATAAGGTAAAAAAGAAACTCGATAAACTGAGGGGAATTGCACAGGGGTACCTCAAACAGATGGATTCGCTCTACACGGTCAACCAGGAACTGAGAGAAGAAAACGAACAGATACGTTCAAGCTACCAGAAAGAACAACAGCGCAGTACCTCCCTGCAAAAAGACAAAGAAGCCCTTACCGAAAAGGTGAGTTCGGCTGCGGTAATGAAGGCCTACAAAATCACCGGTCAGGGTGTAAGGGGCTCCGGTGAGAAGGAAAAAGAAACCGATAAAGCCAAAAGGGTGGAGAAAATCAAAGTTTGCTTTACCCTGAGTGAAAACCCGCTGTTGTCGGCAGGCCGCAAAGACATCTATGTAAGAATAAGCCGCCCTGATAAAATGATTCTTGCCCGTGGTAAAGGAGATGATTACTCTTTCAGCTATAAGGGTGAAATTCTTCAGTATTCTGTAAAAGAAACAGTGAATTACCAGAATAAGTCCATAGACCTCTGTCTCTACTGGATCAACCGTTCAACCAAAGAAGATATGCTTCCGGGGGTGTACGTGGTTTCTGTGTATGCAGAAGATTATGAAATCGGGCAGTCTACCTTCGAATTGAGGTAAAACAAAAGCGATTGTTCATAACAGGCTGGATTCGGGGTCATAACATGGCTTCGGACCAGCCTGTTCTTTTTCTGCTGGTTTGGTTTCCGAAAGAATCTGCCGGGTTTTTCTGTTATTTCCTTAACGGTTCATCCCTCTTATTGCCACACTCACCCCCTGATTTTGCGGATTTACCGATTTTTAGTTTCTGGCCGGAACAAGTCAGGGTACTTTTGCGCGGTTGTTAAAAATGTTTAAACGCATCCGACACAACTGAACAAATTGCACATGGAAACGTTTTAAGTGCAAAATGTTTCCAAAATTGTGTAGTTTTGCAAAAAAAATGTACCCATGGATGAAAAAATGACCCAGATACTGGAAACGACCGGGATTATGTTCCGGAAGTACGGCATCAGGAGTATATCGATGGACGATATTGCCCGTGAACTCGGAATGTCGAAAAAGACACTTTATCAGTATGTTGAGAACAAAAACGACCTGCTTGAAAAGCTCCTCAATCATCTGATTGTTTCAAGCACAGCCTGTATTCCCGAGAAGGAAGGCAACCTCAATGCCATTGATATATTGCTGGAAGTCAGTGTTAAAGTCGGCCGGAAGATCAATGAATTCAATCCAGCGATTGTTTTTGACCTTGAGAAATTCTACCCTGCACTTTATAAATCATTTGTACAGGCAAAACGCGAGCATGTTTACATTAAGATAAAAGAGAATCTTGAACAGGGAAAGCGTGAAGGAATCTACCGGACCGACATTGATTCAGATCTTGTATCCAAGCTTTATGTTCAGAAGCTGATTGATGTTCACGATCCGGAGTTCCTGTCATCGGTTGACTTTTCATTTGAAAGGGTATTTCAGGTCATGTTTGAAAACCACATACGGGGCATTGCCAATCAGGAAGGGTTGGCTTATTACGAAGAACAAATCAACAAACAAATCACTCAATAGTATTATGAAATTAACATTCATTAAATCAGTTACAATTCTGTTCTCGGTTGTTTTGGCGGGGTCAGGACTGTATGCGCAGGAGAAGAGCTCCGGGCCTGTTCAGTTGAGTCTGAAGCAGGCTGTGGAGTTTGCTGTTCAGAACAGTGTCAGCACCCGCAACGCAACGATCGATCTGGAACTTGCCAAAAAGAAAATTTGGGAAACCACAGCCATAGGGCTGCCCCAGGTGAGTGCTCAGGCAAATTACCAGCACTTGTTTACGGTTCCGGAACTCAGCCTTGGCGGGATCACATACCTTACAACGGATCTTCCCGATGGGACGCCCATTACAGCGGGTGACATCTCCAACGGCAATGTTTACCTCGGATTTGAGCCTTCGGCACCGATACAACTCGGAGTAAAAGACAACACCACCCTGGATATTACCCTCACTCAACTTGTTTTCAGTGGTGAATATCTTGTGGGCTTGCAGGCTTCAAGGGTTTATTACCAGATGGCTGATCAAAGCCAGCAAAAAGCTGTAATTGACTTAAAGGAAACAGTTGCCAACACTTATTCCATGGTACTTATGCTTCAGGAGACCCACGACAAGCTGCAAAAGTCGCTGAACAATGTGAACATTACCCTTAATGAAATGCGCGAAATGCTGAAGCAGGGTCTCATCGAAAATACCGATGTTGACCAGCTTGAGCTGACCAGCCTGAACATCGCAAGCACGGTTAATGCCATTGAAAGACAGGTGACAACAGCAACCAACCTGCTTAAGTTCCAGATGGGCATGCCTTTTGAAACTCAGGTTCAGCTTACCGATGAGCTTGAGACCATTGCTTCTGCAAGCAACCTTGAGCGTATCTCAGGTGCCCGGTTCGACCTGAACCGAAACATCGACTTTCAGATACTTTCAACACAGGAGAAACTCAGCGAACTCAACCTGAAACGCGAAAAAAGCACGCATCTGCCAAACCTGGCTGCTGTTTACCGCCACTCCGAAAAAGTAAATCAACCGGCATTTGATTTCACGCCAAAGGATGTATTTCAGCTTTCGCTGAATTTACCTGTATTCAGCAGTGGACAGCGTATGGTAAAAGTGCAGCAGCGCAAACTGGAACTCGAAAAGGTTATCAACATGAAAGCCAATGTTTCGCAGGGCCTCATGCTCGAATATGAAACATCGAGGAGCAACCTTCAAACGGCTTATGAGGACTATTTGAATAACCGGCGGAACATTGAGCTGACCAACAGAATATACGAAAAGACCCTTATAAAGTACAAAGAAGGCTTGTCGTCAAGTATGGATCTTACAAATGCACAGAATCAATACCTTACTGCTCAGACAAATTATTACAAAGCAGTTTACTCGCTTATTCAGGCAAAAAACAAGCTGGATAAACTTAACAACAATCTTTAACCGAAACAAACAAAACAACATAGAATGAAAACCTTGAACAAGACTTTATTACTTGCTGTAATCGTGATATTTGCAGCATCCTGTGGCAATACGGTTGACAAACAGGCTGATCTCACCAAGTTGAAGAAACAGCGGGATGAACTGAATGTTAAAATCAAAGCAATAGAAGATGAGCTGGCCCTGAAGGGTGGCAATGCGGTGAAAAAGCTCACAGATGTCGTTGTAACCGAAGTTCAGCCGTCGGCATTTGAGCATTACCTGGAAGTACAGGGCAAAGTTGATGGTGAAGACAATCTTGCTGTATCTGCACAGATGAACGGGGTAATCACAGCTGTTTATGTTAAGGAAGGCGATATGGTTAAGAAAGGACAGGTGATGGCACAGATAGATAACAGTGTATTGAAACAACAACTCGAAGGAGTAAAAACCCAGCTTTCATTCGCAACCAATCTTTACAATAAACAGAAAGCATTGTGGGATAAGCAGATCGGAAGTGAAGTTCAGTACCTGAGTGCAAAAAACAACAAAGAAAGTCTCGAGGCTAACCTGAGTGCCCTCAACGACCAGATGGAGATGACCCGGATCAAGTCACCCATCAACGGCACTGTGGAAGAGGTAAACCTGAAACTTGGGCAGATGGCAGCACCGGGAATGCCGGCGATCAGGGTGGTTAACTTTTCTTCAGTTAAAATTCTTGCTGACATTTCTGAAGCATATGCGCCAAAAGTTAAAACCGGGAACAAAGTGCTGGTAAACTTCCCTGATTTCAATACTGAGATTGAAGGAAAGATTCAGTTCACCAGCAAGTACATCAATCCGGTAAACAGAACTTTCCAGACCGAAGTAAGGCTTGGCCCCGGCAAAGTAGATTACAGAGCCAACATGATGGCTGTTGTAAAGATCAACGACTATTCAAATCCATCTGCCATTGTGATTCCGGTATCGTTGGTACGCGAGTCGGTTACAGGTAAGTACATCTACCTGGCCCACGAAGAGAACGGAGGCATGGTTGCACGCCGGCAAACAGTCACGGTTGGAAATACATACAATGGGATGGCAGAGATCACCTCAGGACTTACCAAAGGCGATAAGGTAATCACCGCCGGATACAACAGCCTTGTAGAAGGACAACTCTTAAAAATCTCAAAATAACCGGCATACTTCCGGACTAACAGACATGAGGTTATGAAAACAAACAAGTTTAAAGAATTTTTTGCAACCAGCTGGGCAATCGACAACAAAACGAGTGTGTATGTGCTTACCATCTTCATCACGTTGCTCGGGATTTCCAGCTATCGGTCGATACCCAAAGAACAGTTTCCTGAAATTGTGATTCCGACCATCCTGGTGAATACGGTTTACCCTGGTACTTCGCCTGAGGATATTGAGAACCTTGTTACAAGGCCTATCGAAAAGCAACTAAAAGGAATCACCGGAGTGAAGAAAATTACCAGCAATTCGCTTCAGGATTTTTCTTCCATTGCCATTGAGTTCAATACGGATGTCGAGGTAAAGGATGCCAAACAGCGGGTGAAGGATGCGGTTGACAAGGCCCGCACCGACCTTCCGAACAATCTGCTTGATGATCCCAATGTGGCCGATATCGACTTTTCAGAGATTCCTATCGTATTTATCCAGATATCTGGCCCATACGACCTGGTTGAGTTGAAAAAGTATGCCGATATTGCTCAGGATAAAATTGAATCATTACCTGAAATTACACGCGTTGATATTGTCGGGGCACTTGAGCGTGAAATTCAGATCAACCTCGATATGTACAAAGCCCAGGCAGCCAGTGTTACTTTTTCAGATGTTCAGCGTGCAATAGCTTCTGAGAATCTTACCTCCTCGGCAGGAAACATCAGTACTTCAGGAATGAAACGTTCCATAAGGGTTCAGGGTCAGTTTTCCGATATAGAAGTCATCAAAAACATCCTGATCCATTCTTCAAGCGGTGCCATTGTGTATCTTAAGGATGTTGCTGAAGTCAAGGATTTCTACAAGGAACAGGAAAGTTTTTCACGCCTTAACGGACAGAATGTTATCACCCTGAATGTGGTTAAGAAAAGCGGTCAGAACCTGCTTGAGGCGTCTGATAAAATCCAGGATATCATTGATAACGAGATGGTAGGAAAAGAACTGCCAGCTGATATTGCCATTACTAAATCAGGTGAGCAGTCAAGGTATACACGCAATACGCTTGAAGAGCTCAACAACACCATTATTTTTGGTTTTATTCTGGTTACCATCGTGTTGATGTTCTTCATGGGGTTTACCAATGCATTCTTTGTAGCCCTTGCTGTTCCGCTTTCGATGTTCGTAGCCTTTATGGTAATGCCTGGTCTTGGGTTTTCGATGAACATGATCGTGATGTTCGGCTTTATTTTCGCACTGGGAATTGTGGTGGATGATGCCATTGTGGTAATTGAAAACATTCACAGGATACATCACCATGAGCCCAATATAATACTTGCGGCCAAGCGTGCGGCGGGTGAGGTCTTTCTCCCCATTCTGTCAGGAACACTCACTACGCTGGCTCCGTTTTTCCCGCTGGCATTCTGGCCCGGTATTGTCGGGGAGTTTATGTTTTACATACCGGTTACGCTTATCCTTACCCTGTTTGCCTCATTGTTCGTGGCTTACATCATCAATCCGGTATTTGCCATTTCGTTTATGAAGCATGAATACGATGCGCCCGATAAGGTTAAACTTCGCAGAAAAATCACCTTCGAGATCATTTTTGTTCTGATGATTGCTTTGGTGAGCTATGCTTTCTACTTTGCCGGCGGAAGCACTACAGCTTTTGGAATAGGGAATTTTATGGTGTTTGTTGCCGCCATGATCATCTTCTTCCACACCTTGCTGAATCCTTACATCAAATGGTGGCAGGAAAAAGGCTGGCCTTTCTTGATGCACCTGTACGAACGGCAGCTTAAATTTGTCCTGATTGGTCGGAATCCTCTTTACCTTCTGCTGATTGTTTCCGGTTTGTTCATCTTTACTTTTATCCTTTTGGGTATAAGGTCGCCACAGGTTCTGTTCTTTCCCGAAAACATGCCCAACAACATCAATGTAATGATCAAGCTTCCGATCGGCACCGACCAGAGGGTTACAGATTCGGTAACAAGGATTGTTGAAAGCAAGGTTATGGCTGTTCTGGGTGAGAACAATCCGAATGTGGAATCGGTGATTGCAAACGTAGCACTCGGTGCCGGTGATAATATGGATTTCGCCCGGAACCTGAGTCCTGAGAAGGGGAAAGTGACCATTAATTTCGTTGAATACAAATACCGTAATGGAATCAATACCAACGATTACCTTGATAAAATCCGCGATGAAGTGAAGGGTATTACGGGTGTGGAAATCTCGGTCGAGAAAAACCGCGCAGGTCCTCCTACCGGAAAGCCGATCAATATTGAAATTACCGGTGAGAAGCTGGGCGACCTTATACACGATGCCAATGCTTTCCACAAATACCTCGATTCGCTTCAGATTCCGGGTGTTGCTGAACTGAAAAGTGATTTTCAGGATAATAAACCGGAAATCGCTATTGACATCGACCGCGAAAGGGCCAATCAATATGGTCTCAGTACGGGTCAGATTGCCAACGAGTTGCGGACAGCAGTTTTAGGCCTCGAAGTATCCAAGTACAAGGTTGATGAAGATGAATATCCGATTCAGCTCAGGTATTCGCAGGATACCCGCGACAACATCAACAACCTGATCAACATGAAGATTACCTATCGTGACATGAATACCGGTCAGCTTCGTCAGATTCCGCTTTCAGCTGTTGCGAAAATCGATTACACCGATTCCTATGGAGGTATCAAACGTCAGGACCTTAAACGCATTATCACCATCTCCAGTGAAGTGCTTACCGGTTACACCGCCAACGAGATCGTGCCGCAAATTGAACGTCTGGCGGATGATTTCCCCAAAAGTGAAGGTGTTCAGATTAAACTGACGGGTGAACAGGTTGAACAGGCTGAAACCTCTGCCTTCCTCGGAATGGCTATGATGATTGCCCTGGGTCTCATCTTCTTTATCCTGATTACTCAGTTCAACTCACTCAGCAAAACCATCATCATTCTGAGTGAAGTATTGTTCAGCATCATCGGGGTGCTTCTTGGTATCATCATCTTCAATATGTCGATTTCCATCATTATGACAGGCCTCGGAATCGTTGCACTTGGCGGAATTGTTGTCAGAAACGGAATTCTGATTGTTGAATTTATCGATACCCTGAAAGAACGTGGTATGAAAACCCGTGCTGCCATCATTCAGGCTGGTATGACCCGTATTACACCGGTTATTCTTACCGCCACGGCCACCATCCTTGGCCTTGTGCCGCTGGCTGTCGGTTTTAACCTTAATTTTGAAACGCTTTTCACCCACCTTGATCCGCAGATTCACATCGGCGGTGACAATGTGGCATTCTGGGGACCGCTGTCCTGGTCGATTATTTTCGGATTGAGTTTTGCTACATTTCTCACGCTGGTGCTTGTTCCTGCGCTTTACCTGATGGTTTACGAAATGAAAATCAGAATACAACGCAGAAAATCAAATAAGCTGGCCAGGCTGAATAACTAAGTTTTCTGAATGTTCAACTTCATTGCTGGTCCGGAAAGGTTAATGTAATCTTTCCGGACCAGCTGTTATGATCCTGCGAACACAAATGCCGGTTGGTTGTTATTTCATTAATTTTATTGCCTCAAAATATCACCACTTTTATTATTATGTTCAACACCACCCGTCTCGGAAAACGTAAATGGTTGCTTGCCTGGACCCTGGTTATGCTGCAGTTTCTGTTTATCGGGTTGATTCTGATAACCAGCCCGCTCTTTCACCTGCATTGGTGGGTGATCATGTTTATCATCCTGGGGATTGGTCTGGGCCTGTATGCCATTCAAACCATCAGACTGGGTAACTTTAACATCTCACCCCAGGTAAAACTGAACGGGAAGCTGATTGCCCACGGTCCTTACCGGTTTATCAGACATCCGATGTACACCGCCATTCTGCTGACCTGCTGGCCATTGGTCGTCGGGCATTTCAGCTACCTGAGGCTTGGATTTGTGCTGGGACTGACCCTGGTTCTGATTGTTAAGCTGCACATCGAAGAACAGTACCTGAAACAGGCTTTTCCGGCATATCTTGAATATACCACCACTTCAAAAAAGCTGATTCCGTTTATATACTGAGTTCCAATATTGTCTGGGGAAAACAGTTGGTACCCTTTGAACTGACTGACAATATTGGAATACAGCCATTATTCAGAACGGGAACTTTGCTTTATTTTTTTGACACCAACACACGAAATCACCAACTTATTTATCTGATTTAGAGCGATTTTGGTGTCCCGATAGCCATCGGGATGGGGTTTTGGTGTCAAGATTCTTTTAATTTAACCGGACAATAATGATT
>CALMDN010000469.1 GCA_937864935.1 uncultured Bacteroidales bacterium | reverse complement strand
GATGTCACCGACCACATCGCCATGCAGGTGCTTGAAGAGATTGCAGCCTCCTCACCGGTGGAAATCAGCCAGCAGATGAAGGACAACATTCAGTGGATCAGGGGAGCCAAGGCCAACAGGCTGGTGGTTGGTTCCCAGGCCCGCATTCTGTATGCCGATTGCGAAGGACGCACCAGCATAGCAGCAGCATTCAACAAGGCCATTGCCGAAGGACGTATCTCAGCGCCGGTTGTGCTGGGACGCGATCACCACGATGTGTCGGGTACCGACTCTCCCTTCAGGGAAACTTCCAATATCTATGACGGAAGCAGTTTTACCGCCGATATGGCCATACAGAATGTGATCGGCGATTCATTCCGGGGGGCTACCTGGGTTTCGATCCACAATGGTGGTGGGGTAGGATGGGGTGAAGTGATCAACGGGGGCTTCGGAATGTTGCTCGACGGCAGCACCGACAGCGACCGCCGCCTGCGTTCCATGCTTCACTGGGACGTGAACAATGGCATCTCCCGCCGTTCCTGGGCACGCAATCACGAAGCCATTTTCGCCATCAAACGCGCCATGGAGGCAGAGCCACTGCTCAGGGTAACGCTTCCGAATTTTGCCGATGACGCCCTGATTGACAGGATATTCTGAACAGGATTTTTCCTGTTGAAACCATTTTATATCACTTTCTGTGTGAAGTTGTGCCAAATGCCTGGAAATGTATATGTTTCGCGATGACCGGAATAGTTACCTGTTTCAATGTTTCAGGTGCCAGACTCAACATATAAAAGAATCCGCTCAACATGACAAAACATTGAAAATGAAATGTCAGGCTGAGCGGAGTCGAAGCCAAAACCAACTGAACTCAGAAGGCCTTTTCGCAGGTATTAGGTTTACTGCCTATCTAACCACACTGATTTTGTGATTGCTGAGCTGATTGCCCTGCTCAATCCGGATGAGGTAAACACCCTCTTTCCAGTTGCCGGTGTCAACATTCAGTTTCCCGGAAGTTTCAGTCTTGTAAATTTCCTGTCCCAGCGGATTGAAGATGGTGACCCTGGCTTTTTTGCTGAGGTCGGTCCGGGGTTCAAGGGTCATGCTGTTCCTGGCCGGATTGGGATAAATCCTGAATCCGCCGCTGAAGTCGGGGTCTTCTGTTCCGACGCTGACCACATCAAACTGAGCAAAAACCTCGGCTCCGAACTGGGTGCCCTGGGCAATGGTAACTGAACCCGATTTCAGGCTGTAGAATCCCGTTCCGTTTGAACAGCACAGTCCGTTGCCACCGGCATCATAAACGGTAAATTCATAGCAGTCGTCTAACGGGAGGACATCGTCGTGGGTGTAAACGGTGTTGGTAAGCTCATAGGGCCCGCCCGAGGAGACCACCTCATCGGCACTGTTTTTAATGTCCCAGGTTACCTCTTCGGGGAAATTGTCGGTGCGGATCTTGATCTGTACGTTTCTTGAAGCAACCACTGCGGGGACGAAGGCATGGGTAAGGGTGTCGTTTTTATGATAATTGTCTGCAACCCCGTTAACGGCATCCACGTAAACTTTGAGCTCATTCTCTGCCTGGAGGTTAAAGAGAACTTCGGGAAGCTGAATGCTGGTTTTGCCAAGAAATGGCAGGTTGCCGCTCCAGGCGAAATCGTGGATTTCTTCATCGTTCACCTGATACCGTATTGCCAGGCTGGTGATGGGTGAATTGCCGTTGTTACGGATGCTGAACTCGGGGGTGAAGGTGGATTCACAGTATTTTTCAATCATGTTGGTAAAGCCGGTGAGCTCCACATCGTTGTTGTGCAGTGCCATAACCGGTTCCAGCTGAAGGTTGGCCGACTGATGAACCTCTTTGGTTGTCGGATTCTGAACGAAGCCCACGATGCTCAGTTCATCAATGTCATACACGTTGGCAAGTGCCCAGTACGACTGCAGAATCACATAGTCACCCGTTACCATCGGGGTGGGCAGGGCAATGCCGGTTTTGGTCGGCAGCAGTTTTTTCATCACATTGTAGAAGTCCTTTTCTCCGTTGCTGCCCGGTGCGGTGTTGAAGTGAACGTGTTTCTCGATGACGGTCATGTAAGCCGAAATCGGGCCGGTAACATCAGCCGTAGCCTCAATCAGCATGGTTACAAACAGGGTGTCGTTGCCGGCAGATAACTCCTGATTGATGTACAGACTGAAAGGGGAAGGAACAGCGTACCTGGCATTCACGGTGTTGATGTTCCACCCGTTGGGATGACCGTTGTAGTAATTGCCGTCGAGTACAGAATTCGGAACGCTCGTTACACCATAATAAGAGGTGCGGGCACCGGCATCCACAGTATTGTGGTTGTACATCGGATCGTAGCCCGGCCAGCTCGTATGCACGCTGATGGAGGTGATTTTATCGGGATTGGCCACCAGCAGGTTGTGGATGGTAGGATTGTAGGTGGCACAAGGGCCACAGCTTGCCTGGGTGAAATGCTCAAGCAGCACAAGACGTTGCGATTGGCTGAATACAGGCAATGACAGAGTTATTAACAAGGTGTAAAGAGCTAATTTTTTCATAGTGTGTGATTTAAAAATTTGTTGCAGACACAAAGATCAGTATTTTTTTAATTGCTCTTTCATGTTGAAAAGTTTTTAAAAATTATTTCAAAGAATTTCGGCCCTGTAAATACTTAATTACTTAGTTTTGCTCGTTCACACTTGCAATTGTTTGTTATTCCGTTTATTTTCAACATGTTTAACAAATTTTGTGATTTCTGTGACTGTGCAATTACCTTTAGCACAATTTTTGATAAATGATTGTTTATTAATACAGCAGATAATGAAAAAGACTTTACCCTTAATAGTTCTCCTGTTAACCCTTGCTGCAGGGCTGAAAGCTCAGTCGCTGCTGCTGTATAACGGAGATGATCCCGTTGGTAACGGATCGGAATTGTACATCAACTACGGTCCTGACCACGATCCGGTTGAACTTTCACTGATTGTCCTCAACAACAGCAACAACGGAATGGATGTAAAAGTCAGACATACAGATCTGACCCTTGTGGAAGGAACCAGTGCGAATGTATGCTGGGGTGCATCCTGCTATCCTCCGTTTGTTTACGAAACTCCTGAGGCAGTCCGCATGGATGCGGGAACAACCAACAGTACCTTCAGGGGTGACTATACCCATGGTGGGGCGCTGGGTACCTCCAGGATAATGTTCTCCTTTTTTGATGTCAACAATCCGGCCGATTCAACCTGGATTATTGTGAACTATACCATAGCCAACATCGCTGCCAATTCCTTCGAAGTTAGCTATGCAGGTTCTGTGATTACCAACAACCAGGAGATTACCATTCAGAATGAACCTAACCACGATCCTTCTGAAATTGCCGCCATCGTTAAAAATATCAATACCATTTCCATCAATGCCAAGGTCCGCAAATATGACCTTAGCCTGTTGGAGACCACTTCTTCAAATATCTGCTGGGGCCCTTCCTGCTATCCGCCCTTTGTGTTTGACACCCCCGAAGCAGTAATCCTCGCTTCCGGTGCTTCCGATGAATCATTCCGTGGCGATTATACCCATGGTGGTGTTCAGGGTGCATCAAAAGTCAGGTTTACCGTTTACAATGTGGACAATCCAAACGATACCTTGTCTTTCGTGGTCAATTATATTATCGGATATGTCGGATTGGAAGATTTTTCTGTAAGCAGTCCTGAAGTCTCTGCAGCATTCCCGAACCCTGCTACCAGCAGTATAAGCTTTAACTACAGGCTTCCGTCTGCTTCAACCGGTGCAAAAGTTAAAATAACCAGCCTTTTAGGCACGGTTGTTGATGAAATAGTTCTTGACAAAACCGAAGGAAAAGCAAACATTAATGTCAGTAACCTTAAGAACGGAATCTATTTTTACTCACTGATGCTCAATAATTCTGCTGCCATCACACGAAAATTCGTTGTTAAGCGTTAATTCTCAAAACCCGTAAAACTCGGAATACTTGTTTGACTTAATGTAAAAAGCCCCGCCAAAAGCGGGGCTTTTTTTAACTATCTGTCTTTCAATCAGATTCAGATGCCGAAAGCTTCTTTTACCTTCTGCACATAATCAAGTGCTTCCCAGGCGAAGAGTTTCACTGTTTTAAAGTGTTTTAATTCACCATCAACCACTTTGTCGAAAGTATCGCCGTTGCTGTAATAAACTTCCACTTCCGTGTTTCTGGCATCGCGCCCGAAATGGCCGTAGCTTGCTGTGGGGGTATAAACCGGGTTGCGCAGTCCGAAACGGTTCACAATGGCATAAGGCCTCATGTCGAAGAGCTCATTCACCACTTTCGCGATTTCTCCGTCGGTCAGGGGCTCACCGGTAAACCCTTTCACTTTGGCTGTACCGTAGGTGTTGATGTAAAGTCCTACCGGGCGGGCAACGCCGATGGCATAAGCCACCTGCACCAGCACCTCATCGGCCACGCCGGCTGCCACAAGGTTTTTGGCGATGTGACGGGCTGCGTAGGCTGCTGAACGGTCCACTTTTGAAGGGTCTTTTCCTGAAAAGGCACCTCCGCCATGGGCTCCTTTGCCACCATAGGTGTCAACAATAATCTTGCGTCCGGTCAGACCGGTATCGCCATGCGGGCCACCGATTACAAATTTACCGGTCGGGTTAACCAGCAGCCTGAAACTGCTTTCAAACAACCGGCTGATGCGTTCCGGTAATTTTGATTTCACCCTGGGGATCAGGATGTTTCGTATGTCGTCCTCAATGCTGAGGCGCATTTTCTCATCGCCTTCGGCTTCGGGCAGCGATTTATCGGCAAAATCATCGTGCTGGGTTGAGATCACGATGGTGTCTATCCTCACCGGATGGTTGTTGTCGTCGTATTCAACCGTTACCTGCGACTTGGAATCAGGCCTCAGGTAGGTCATCACCTTCGCTTCCTTGCGGATCGCGGCCAGTTCCTGCAGCAGCATGTGCGACAGTTCGATGGGCATGGGCATGAAATTGTCCATGTCGCGGGTTGCGTAACCAAACATCATTCCCTGGTCACCGGCGCCCTGGTCTTCGGGGTTTGCGCGCACAACACCACGGTTGATGTCCTGCGACTGCTCATGAATGGTTGAAATTATCCCGCACGACTCTGCTTCGAAGCGGTATTCGTTTCTGGTATAGCCGATATCCGCAATGGTTTTACGAACCACCTTGTGGAGATCAACGTAACCTTCGGTGCGAACTTCGCCGCTGCAAACGGTAAGTCCGGTGGTTACAAGGGTTTCGCAGGCAACTTTTGAGTTGGGGTCAAACCGGAGAAATTCGTCAAGCAATGCATCGGAAATCTGGTCGGCTACCTTGTCGGGATGCCCTTCCGATACGGATTCTGAAGTAAACAGATATGCCATGATAACATAGAATTTAGAGATTACTGAATGTAGTTAAAGGAAAGGTTGATCAATGGCAGGAATTGCTTTAGCATTTTTTTAAATGGTTGCAATCAATCAAATTTTTCCATCACGGGTTCACCGATGCGGCAAAGGTAGGCAAAATTTATTTCGGATTTCGGATTCAATGTCGTTTAGTTAAGGGGGTGTATGTCTTCGACTCCGCTCAGACTGACAGTCATCCTGAGCGGAGTCGAAGGATACTCAATAGACTTTTTCTGTTTTCAACCTTAACTAAAC
>CALMDN010000468.1 GCA_937864935.1 uncultured Bacteroidales bacterium | reverse complement strand
CAGCGGACCCAGGGTGCACAGGAAGATGTGAAATTCGAGCCAGTGCTTCAGCAATCCCAACCTCGACAACGACCTCAGCCTTTTCCTGAGAATATAAATCAACACCCCGATGATCATCAGCAACGATCCGAAAATCCCCAACCCATGCCCCCAGGAACCGCTGGGTTTCAATGCTGAATAATCGGGATGGAAAAACCTTTCTTCAACCGGTACCCTGTAAAAGGCGATCCCCTTTTGCAGGATGTAAACCAGCACCAGTGCCACGATTGCAGATAGTGAAAAAATATAGATGCGGTGTGCTTTGCCCATTTCAGTTTATTTCATTTTCTGGCAGACAGTCTGCTAAACCCAGGCAGACTTTCAAAAGAAGAGAGTACAAAGATCAAAAGTACATCCATTTTCCAGCTTTCTGAAATACTGCCGCTTATTTGAAAAGATTCCGGATAGAGTATAAGGTTTCAAACCCGGAAACATATCGCGTTTCATGCAGTCAGAATTGCTGGTATTCCCTGAACTTTTCTACCAAAACGCGGATGGTGTTTTCAAAGCAAAATAAACACTCATCCGTCATATTCTCAGCCATGTTCATTGGGCTAAGGAAGCATGATTATTCTTCCAGATCAACGACAACGAACATCACAACGCTACATTGTATGCCCCGGAGGTCAGAATTCTGCCTGAAAGCTCCCCGAGTATCTCAGTGTAACCGTTGTTCTGCCGTCCTGTATTAATCTCAGCTTTCCTGAAATAGTAATTTCCCTTTTCCTGTTTGTCGAATATAAGCACAGCATTCCCGGTTTCAGTTTTCAGAATTGCTGCGGTGGGTAAGGCTGCCGAGACTTCAGAAGCGGTGACAATCTCTGTTTCCAGATAATCACCGGCAACAAATTTTACTGCCTGGTTCATTTCAACATCGGCATAACACAGAATCGTTTTCGAATCCGTGTCAACATTCATCCCCACAGCGCTGATCCATGCCTTTCCTGTCTCAGTGCCATTGAGGGGTTTAAACCTTACCATCTGTCCGGCTTTCAGCTTTGAAACATCGCCTGAAAAAACCGAAAGCTTCAGCTGAACCTTCCCGGGGTCGGTTATTTCAGCGAGCACAGTCTGCGGGTCAATATACTGCCCGATAGAGACATCCAGCCCTGAGACATAACCTGCAATGGGTGATTTTATGGTGAAGAATTCGTAAAAATTTCCACTTTCAATCTGCTCAGTATCTAAGCCCAGGGCTTTGACCTTGATTCTCGCAGCAGTGTATACAGCCTGAGCAGACTTGTAACTGCTTTCAGATACCACAAAATCCTTTTCCGAAGTAACCGTCTCATTGAAAAGCGACCTGGCGCGTTCGTATTCATTTTTCAGGCGGTGATACAAGGCAGCAGCCTCGGCATACTCCTTCTGAATGTCAATGACTTCTGTTCCTGAAATTGCCACGAGCGGCTGATTTTTCTGAACAAGCCCGCCATTGAGGCAGAGCACCTTGCTGACAATTCCCGGCAGGGGAGTGCCGGCCATCGCTTTACCACCGGGTAAGGGTACGATGGTACCGGTGGATTTTACTATGTTTTCGAACGCTTTGGTTTCAATCTCACCCAGACTCATACCGTCGGTTACAAATTGTTTTGCTGTAATCTCTATGAGGGAGTTTTCAACACCGGGAGCTTCCTTTGTTTCTGTGCACGACCAGAACAGCAGGACACCAAGGAAATAAAACACAATAAGTTTAACTGCTTTCATGATATCTATTTTGAAAGATAATTTAATTCAAGTGTTACTGAATTGAATTCCAACAGGTTATTCAGGTATTCAAGTTTTAACTGAAAGGCGGTTTCCGTACTTGCAGCGAACCTGTAGAAATCTATCTCACCGGATTCGAAGCCAAGCTCTGCAGTTCTCAGTATCTCACTGTAGAGTTTACTGCCCGATTCTTCATACTCCTTCAGCCATTCCTTCAGGCGGTGGTAGGTGTTGAGAAGCTCCTTTTGCTTGGTTATCAGGTGTGTGGTTTCATAATAAATCAGTTGTCTGTTGGCTTCGAGGGCCAGTTCAGAGGATCTGATTCTCGATTTTTGAGGCCCGAACAACAGGGGAATGGCAAGCCCGGCTTCAAATCCATGATAGATGCCGGCACTTTCAAACCTGTTGGTCCCAAGAAAGTATGAAAGTTGTATGTCGGGCAGCAGTTTTCTGCGTTCAACGGTCAGACTCTGCAGGCTTACTTTTTCACGGCTGTTCAGCAACAGCATAAACGGCAGTGAATCAATTCTCCGGTTGTTCAGCTCTACCACCTGAATGCCAGGTGAAACGATAAAGGCACTGTCAAGCCCGATCAGGGCCCTGAGGTTAAGGCTCGCATTGGCGATGCTGCTGAGGATTCCGTTCATCTGTTGCCTGGTCTGTTGCTGCCTCGCTTGTGCATTCAGCAGATCGAGCTGACTGATATCCCCTTTGCTGTGACGCAGCACCGAACCTTTCAGCACGGCCTGGTAAAGACTGTCGAGGTGCCGGGTAAGTTTCAGTTTTTCATTCAGTACCTGCAGTTGAATGTAGGTGAGCGAGACCTGTTTCAATACCGATTCCTGCCGGAGGCTTTTTTCACTGAGTGCAAGCTGATGAATGGCTTTCTGTTCATTCCTGCGGGAAGCATTGAGTGAAGGGAAACTGAAGTTCTGAGATACGCCCCAGACCGTCAGGGGGTGGTTGTTTTCTGCAATGTTGTTCTGGTCGGTTCCCACAGTGAACACGGTTTTATCACGATCCGCCGCCCCGGGGATCAGGGCTTCTTTTTCTTCAGCCATCAGTACATACGCCTTGAGTTCGGCATTATGCTTACCTGCCAGGCTCAGTGCTTCTTCAAAGCTGACTGGTTGCGGCTGGGCAGATGCCATCACGGAAGGAACCGCTATCAGCAGCACGATAAGACCCTGCCTTATCCTGATTATCCGAAAGGGGAAAAAACGGATGGATTTTATGTTGTAGAAAAGTTCAAACAGGATCGGCAGGGCAATCAATGTTAACAAGGTTGAGGTAAACAATCCCCCGATCACCACGGTCGCAAGCGGACGTTGAACTTCAGCACCGGCCCCGTTTGAAATGGCCATGGGTAAAAATCCCATGGCAGCTGCTCCGGCAGTGAGCATCACCGGACGAAGCCTGTCTTTGGCTCCCTGAATGATCAGTTCCCTGATGGAGTGAGCTCCATCAGAGTTTAGCTCTTTCAGATGTTCAATCAATACGATCCCGTTCAGCACGGCAATACCAAACATGGCGATGAACCCCACCCCGGCCGAAACACTGAAGGGCATATCCCTCAGCCAGAGCAGGAAAACACCACCCACCGTTGCCAGGGGTATGGCTGTAAAGATCATGATGGCATCCTTGAGTGATTTGAATGCAAAATGCAGGAAGATGAAAATCAGAAGCAGGGCTACCGGTACAGCAACCATGAGGCGGTTTGTAGCATTCTGCAGATTTTCAAACTGACCACCGTATGCAATGTAGGTTCCGGGTGTAAGCGTGACATTCTTCTCAACCGTAGCCCGGATATCATTTACAACTGACTGCAGGTCCCTGTTGCGTACGTTCACACTTACCACCACCCTGCGATGGGTGTTTTCCCTGGAGATTTTAGCGGGTCCCGTTGCATATTCTATGCTGGCCAGCTCTGAAAGGGGAACCTGCAGATTACCGGCAACAGGCACTTTCAGCTGCTGAATGTCGCTGATGTCTGTGCGCTTCCTGTTGCTCAAACGCACTACCAGGTCAAAACGTTTCTCTCCTTCAAACACAACGCCTGCCGCCTCACCGCCGAATGCAGCGGCGAGGTGCGCATTAAGCGTTTTGATATCTGCACCATAATAAGCAATGCGGCTTCGGTTGTAATCGATTTTTATCTGGGGCAATCCGGCTGTCTTCTCAAGAATCACATCCCCGGCTCCGGGAATATGCTCTATCAGCTGTTTGATTTCATTGGCTTTTTTGTCGATGTAATCCAGATCCTCCCCGAAAATCTTGATGGCAATATCGGAACGAACACCGGTAATCAGTTCATTAAAACGCATTTCAATGGGTTGGGTGAACTCGTACTCAATGCCCGGGATGGCCGAAAGTGAATCCTTGAAACGTTCTGCAAGCTCTTCCTTGCTGTCAGCGCTGGTCCAGGTTTTACGCGGCCTGAGTTTGATGATCATATCAATCTCTTCCATCGACATGGGGTCAGTAGGAACTTCAGCAGCGCCGATTCTGCTGACGATTTTATCCACCTCAGGAAAACCCTTTATCAGGATCTGCTCCATACGGGTGGTGGTTTCAATGGTTTTCGAAAGTGAAGTACCTGTTTTGAGTACCGGCTGTATCACGAAATCGCCCTCATCCAGGGTCGGAACAAATTCACCACCCATTCTTGTAAATAAAAAGCCCGTCAGCAGCAAAGAGACCAGGGCAGCACCCAGCACGGCTTTTTTGTGACAGCATGCCCAATGGATGACAGGAAGATAGGACCGGTGTGCCAGACTGAGGAACCAGTCAGCGATGTTCTTTTTGTCTGTTGAAGAAGGCCTCAGAAACAGCGATGAGGCAACCGGAAGCCAGGTAAGGCCCATGATCATGGCGCCGATGATGGCGAAACAAAACGACAAGGCCATGGGCTTGAACATTTTGCCTTCAACACCGGTAAGAGAAAGAATCGGAATAAAAACGATGAGAATGATGATTTGCCCGAACAAGGCAGATTTCATCATCCGGGATGCACCGTGAAAAGCTACGGTATCCATCAGATTCGCCCGCGCTTCACCGCTGGTATCCCGGATTTCTGTTTTCATGACTGAAATCCGTAAAGCGATGAATTCTACGATGATCACAGCTCCATCTATAATAATACCGAAATCGAGGGCTCCCAGGCTCATCAGGTTGGCATCAATCCCGAAGATGTACATCATGGAGATTGTAAAAAGCAACGAAAGGGGAATCATTGAAGTGATAACCAGGGCTGAACGGATATTCCCCAGTAAAAGCATCACAGTAAACATGACGATGAGTGCTCCCAGAATGAGGTTTTCCACAACCGTAAAGGAGGTTTTGGCAACCAGTTCACTCCGGTCAACAATCGGATTGATGAAAACGCCTTCAGGCAGGTTTCCCTGAATCTCCTCAACCCGTTTCTTAACTTCATTGATTACCTGCCTCGAGTTTGCATTCTTGAGCATCATTACCTGTCCGAGAATGGTTTCACCTTTCCCGTTGGCTGTGATAGCCCCGTAGCGGTTGGCATGCCCCATCCTGACACTGGCGATGTTTCTGATCAGTACAGGGTTCCCGTTGATGTTTTTAACAACAATATTCTCAATGTCTTCAACCGATTTTACCTGGCCATCCCCGCGTATAAAATAGCTTTGGCTGGTCTTCTCAATGTAGGAACCACCCGAAATGCTGTTGTTTGACTCAAGGGCATCAAACACTTCCATCAGGGTAATCCCCGTTGCACTCAGCTGCTCCGGATTTACCGATACTTCATACTGTTTTAGGTATCCTCCCCAGCTGTTGATTTCCACCACACCATTGATGCCTGAAAGCCTTCGCTTAACCACCCAGTCCTGAATGGTCCGTAAATCTGAGGCTGAGTACCGGTGTTCAAAGCC
>CALMDN010000467.1 GCA_937864935.1 uncultured Bacteroidales bacterium | reverse complement strand
AGGTTGCTGAAGTTGTCAGTTCTCTGGCATAATCGTTCGAGCCGGTGATCTTGGCCATTGTGTTGGTCGCTACGATCTCATCATTGATAAGGATATTGTATGACAACTGTTCACTGGCCCTTCCGGCAAACCCATACCTGACTGTTACCGGTTCACTCAGGATCATGTCAGGAAACTGATAGCTCCCGAGATCAGCCGTCCGGTTGTAGTAATCCAGTTTTTCACCGAACCATTTTCTGCCGCTTTTGATCAGGTTCAGGTTATCTTTCTCGTGAACGGTATAAGCTGTATAGGAGACCGAATAATAGTTCGGCTCGCCGGCCGGTATTGCATCCTGTTGAATGCGCTTTCCCGGCTCATTGCTGATGGTTAAAAAATAGCACGA
Source organism: uncultured Bacteroidales bacterium (assembly GCA_937864935.1). Lineage (GTDB taxonomy): Bacteria > Bacteroidota > Bacteroidia > Bacteroidales > Lentimicrobiaceae > Lentimicrobium. The sequence goes on along the minus strand of CALMDN010000467.1, from coordinate 4,306 downwards.
CTTATCATCATAAAAATGCGAAACATGTTCCATTCTTCCGTTAAACGGATTCAGGTTCCAGGTTCTGGTTCCCTGTCCGTAAAACAGGATATAGTCGCCCTGGGCAAAAACTCCCGGGTTTGCCGTAACCACCTGGATGGCATTTTCAGCCAGATCATCAATCCTTTCGGTGCCGGCTGCTTCATTCAGCAACTGCCCTCCGTTGCCGTAAAGGCGGATATTGGCAGGATTGATTCCTGACATGTTCATGCCCAGACTCTTCATGTCATTGTAAGTCAGTTTGTAAATACCATTGTCCTGAATATATATTTTGTACCAGTCACCTGAAGCCAGCACAGAGTTTGAGGCATAAGTGCGTGTTTCCTTCAGGACCGCTTCTGTTTTCTCATAATCTATCCTCAAAGAAAAGGAAGTCAGCTTTGCGGGTAATCCCTCCGGGCCATTGCTGCTGAAAGGTGTAAGGCTGATCAGCGCAAAAGGTTTGCGTTTTTCAAACATCAGGGTGGCTTCCGGCTGAGCCCCTGCCGGCAGGGTGCAGGAGCCAAGCAGTTTTAATTCTTCAGGATCAAGTCGGGTATATGCTGCATCGGTCAATGTTACCCTGACCGAAGTCACACCATCCGGCAAAGCAATGCGTTTGCTGAAAACCGGTAAGATCGATTCCGGGAGTCCCGGATATTTTGCATCTTTAAAATACAGAGATTTAACGGCAGAATCATAGCCCATGGTCAGCATAGCCGGAGCTTCCCACTGAAGTGAAAAACGCTGATTCAGCTGAGCATGCGTGAGATCTGCACTAAGAAAAGCGATAAAAGTCAGTAACAATATTTTAAACTTCATGGCATTTTTTGTTTTGATATGATTCGATAACTAACGGGCAATAACTATTTTGACAGATTTATCAGCAACAAGTCCGTCACTGGTTTTCAGCCTGATGCGGCCAATGTAGAAACCATTTGCAAGCCGGTGCCCGTCGCTGCCTCTGCCATCCCAATCAAATCCTGTGGTCCGGTAGCCTTCTGCAAAGATACTTTCGTTTATTGAAGCAACCCTGCTTCCTGAGAGAGAAAAAATGTCAAGGTTAACATTCATTTCTTTTCCTGCCTGATTGTGTTCGATGGCAAAAGTCACCCGATCGCGCATCGGATTGGGCCAGGCTTCGAAATTACCCAGGGTTATGCCATCGGTAGAGGCAACGATAAATCCGATAGTCACCTCGTTCGAATTGTTGTTGACATCCCAAACCTTCATCCGGATGGTATGGGGACCGGGGGCAAGACCATGGAAGGGGAAAGAGACAACGCCACTCATATAGGTGTTCAGGTCGGATGAGTAGAAATCGTTGAGGATGTATGGATTGTTGGTTTCATCATCGAGGATGGCCACAATGTCATGGCCGATTCCGCTTCCGATGGTATTGATACCGCTGACATCCCTGAGATCGGCAATCAGAACCGGGTTCTCTCCGGTGAAGCCGCCATCCCTGAAGCTTCGGTCGTTCATAAACAGGGCAATCTCCGGACCGTTGAGGTCGTCGAGTTCGCGGTCGCTGAAGCCTCCCACCACAATTCCCTCAAAGTAACCTGCTGCATCCGCAGTTCCGTCGGTGGCATAGTAGCTGATTTTGCCCTGTCCAAACTGGTAGGCAATATCACGGGGAACGATAAAGGTGAACGAAAAAGCACCATCGGCAACATTGACTTTTCCCTTATAAATGATGTTTCTTCTCACACCGAATGTAAAGGGCGATGATCCTGCAGTTGCGAAGGTGGTTACCTGAACCACTTTGTCGAACACGGTGGGGGTGATTTCTCCGTTGAATCCGGTAATCCGGTTCCCTGATTCATCAGCAATGATCCCGCTGATGGTAATTTCGCTCAGGGCTTTCAGGGTATCGGCCGAAACGGTTGCTGACCGGCCATTTACATTCTCTGTAACAATATTGTAGCGCGGATAAGCCATTCTCATCGCCGGATCGCCCAGCAGTACAAATTTCTTGCTGTTGTTGTCACCACCGGTCGCCAGTTTTGAAAGCCGGATAATGTCACCAAGATAGGGCATTTCATCGCCAACACGTTCAAAAGCAATGTTGTAGAAATTCTGAGATAAGGTGAAATTTGGTGTTCCGAAAGTCGGTCTGGAAGTTGTAAACAATGCAATACCACCACCATCTGGATTCAGAAATACGAGTTCACCGGCAGATGTAAGGCCCGGATCATCGAAACGGCTGAATTCACAGGTAGCTGTCATAAACACGGGCATACGGTTGTAGTTGGTCCAGCTGCGGATATCTGCCACTTCAAGCACCCGCTCATGGGCCCATCCTACTTCCCCCCCGTGTCCGGTATAATTTACGATCAGCGCTCCCTTGTCCATCCGCTGATTAATGGCCAGGGAAGCATCGGGGATACGTTGTCCGCCCGGAGTGGAAATCTGGGGATAAGCATCGAAATAAATCTTGTCGAGGTTATAATTGCGATAGGTCGTATCAATCATCCTGGCGAGCATATCAGCCTGCTGCATGTGCACATTCCCGTCACCATTGTCCCCGTCATCTGCAACAAACGTTATCACATTGCGCCAGTCACCGTTTACCTTATCGGTAGAGGTAGCGTAATGAATGATTTTATCAACCGCCATTTTGGCTTCATCTGCCGTTTGCACAGGAAGCCTTCCGATACCAATGTCCGGCACATCGCTCGAGAGCCCGCCTTCGTTGTCATCCAGACTGCCGAAAAAGTCGTCACTCACATAGGAAGTAACCGGATGTAAGGATTCAGGGGAATAAAACGATGGAATGAACGCCGAATTCTTCGCCAGCCTGTTTTTGGGATCATAGGAGGCATCACCGAACAGGAGCAGAAAACGAAGACCCGTCGAACCACTGTTGCGTTTCCACAGCATTTTCATAAAATCCCTGATGGCACTGATGTCCTGGCTACCACTGGAAAATTCATTGTAAATCTGCTGGGGTGTCACAACCAGCACACTCAGGCTGTTGTGCTGTGCATGAAATGTGGCCAGACGGGTAGCATCTTCATAAAAATCAGGATGGGAAACAATCACCATCGAATAGGCCGAAAGAGAGTGAAGGTTCTGGTTGCTGATCTTTTCAACAAACGCGGGTTTCAGATAGGATGTGAAATCACTGATGATGTACTCCCGGAGAGTGTCGGCCAATGCCTTGAAGATTAACGAATTACCAGAAGTACTAAAATCCAGGTTTCCGGGGTTGAGCGGGTCTGTAACATCCCAGATCAATACCTGATTAACCGGGCTGCTGATGCGGTATTCTACAATGCCCTGCTGTCCGGCCCTCCGGAATGTTTTCTGACCGCTGGTAAACTGCAGCTTTGAAAGAGCATTTAACTCAAGGTAATTCAGCCAGCCGGTGGAAGAACTCAGCGATTTATTGTACTTAAGAGTGAATCCGGCATTCACATCGGGCTGATTGATGGTGAAGGTCTCGGTACTGATCCGGGCATAATTGGTGTTAAAATCTGTCGTAATCGGTGAAATAAACAGATTAAACTGTTCACCGGCTGCTTTCAGGGTAAAACTGCTGGTCTGCAGAGAGCGGGCTACAGCACTGAATTTTATGGTTAGCGGTGCCGATGCTTCGGGTGTAAAGTCTGTAAATTTGTAGGATCTTTCTGTTACCAGATCGAACACATCACCATACCACTCTTTCCCTGATTTGATAAGGTTAACCTCATTCGGCTGGTAGGCGTCAAACCAGTGGTATGCTGTAATTATGGCGGTTGCATCCGACTGAGGCTGGGGAAACTCCTGAATTCGCTTACCCGGCTGCTCTCCCACTGTGACAAAATAATAGGTCTGATCGGTATACAGGTGGGGTTGATGTTCAAAAAGTCCTGTGGTGGCATTGAAACTCCATTTTACCGGCCCCCTTGCGTAAAATAGCAGGTAATCTCCTTCATTCAGTATACCATCTCCCCCGTCTTCTGCTTTCACCGCTATTTCAGGAAGATCATCGTAACGTGCCAGACCCACACGTTCGGGCAGCATTCCGCCACCGTAACCATGAATCCTGATTTTTTTGGTTGCCAGCCCTGCAACCGGGATACCCATGGCGGCCAGGTCGCTGTAACTGAGCTGATGAATTCCCGTTGAAGAAACAGAAATCCGGTACCAGTCGCCGGAAGCCAGTACGGAAGTTGAAACGTTGTCCCGGTTTTCAATGCTTTTCATATCTGCCCCCTGCTGGTAATGAATTCCGAGTGTATAGGAAACAATCTTTTCAATCTTGCCTTCAGAATTTGTCCGGAGCGGAACAAATTCAATC
>CALMDN010000466.1 GCA_937864935.1 uncultured Bacteroidales bacterium | reverse complement strand
CTCCGAATTCTTCGCCTCCAGTTCACCGGTTGTGGTAACATTGATCAGGAAGTCGCCATATTCAACTTTGGCTGTCAGGGAGGGTCCGGTGTTCTTATTTCCCGACATGTAGTACCATAAAGCAGCAACTGCTATAATGACTGCCGGAATCAGAAACCACAACTTCTTGTTAAATCGGAAAAAGGCCATAGCGTAGTTTGTTGATCATTAGAATTCAGACAAAAGGGCAAGGTTCTGCAGACATCCGTTCAGAACCCTGAAGAAATGTTTATTCAAAGGTTATTGCCAATGCTGTTTCATATAACACCCGGAGCAATAAAAATATTGCTGTTGTTCCCAAAAATATGATGAAGTATCCCGGCTTAACGCAATTATTCTGTCAGCCACAGGAAATCACAGCACAGCTGAAATCAGAAAAGTCCGGTAAAAACCAGTAAATGACAATTGTTTACTTGAGCAGTTCGTCTACAATCATTTTGACGGTAATTCCTTCGGCTTCCGATTTGTAGTTTCTTACAATTCTGTGCCTGAGAATACTTGCTGCCACTGCCTGAACATCTTCGATATCGGGGGAATACTTACCATGGATTGCAGCATGGCATTTGGCTCCGATAATGAGGTACTGCGATGCCCTCGGACCCGCGCCCCAGGTAAGGTATTTGTTGGCCCATTCGTGTGCCATCGGGGTATTGGGCCTGGTTCGTGCAGCAACTTTAACGGCATACTCATATACGTTGTCGGTAACAGGAATGCGCCGGATCAGGTTCTGAAAATAAGTGATTTCTTCACCGGAGATAACCACTCCGGGAACTGCCGATTTCTCCGAGGTGGTGTTTTTCACTACGTTGATTTCCTGCTCATAGGTAGGATAATCGAGCCAGATGTTGAACATGAAACGGTCGAGCTGGGCTTCCGGAAGCGGATAGGTCCCCTCCTGCTCAATCGGGTTCTGGGTGGCAAGTACAAAGAATGGTTCTTCAAGGTGATGACTTTCTCCGGCAACGGTAACTGCTTTTTCCTGCATGGCTTCGAGCAGTGCCGACTGGGTTTTCGGCGGGGTACGGTTGATTTCATCTGCCAGGATAATGTTGGCAAAAACCGGTCCTTTCACAAACCTGAAACGCCTGTTCTCGTCAAGAATCTCTGTCCCCAGAATATCCGACGGCATCAGGTCAGGGGTGAACTGAATGCGACTGTAAGTCAGCCCCAGTGACCTTGAAATGGTATTTACCAGCAGGGTTTTTGCCAGCCCTGGTACGCCGACCAGCAGGGCATGCCCTTTGCTGAAAATGCAGATCAGTACTGATTTAACAACATCGTCCTGTCCAACAATAACTTTTCCGATTTCTGTAGTTAACAGCTTGTATTTGTCAACGAAAGCATCAATGGCTTCAACATCTGATTTATAGGGTATCATTGGCGTTTGCGGCTTAGGTTATTTAATTTCCCATGAATGTTTAAACTTACAATCACTGAAGGAGTCATTGATTCTGAAATAGGTTTTTGAAATTTTTTCGGCTATCCATTTATCAATCACATCTCCGCGCTTTTTGTTCAGTGCCCATTCCTGGATGGTGCTGTAATCGTCTTTTATGCTGGCCCTGTGAGGTTCGGTTCTGGTTTTCAGCATGTAAATGCTGAGGGTTTGTTTGCCTTCCTCGTTCAGTGAGTTCACCGGTCTTGAAATCTCTCCGGGCTGCAGTTTATCGATGGCGAAGAAGACCTTTGGATCAAGCTGACCGGCCAGAAAGCGTGTGTTGCCCGTAGTTTCGTTCACCATCTGGGCTCCGTTGATTTTGCCGGGGTCATCAGAATACTTCAGGGCTGCCTCTTCAAAGGTCATTTTTCCTTCCCTTACCAATCCGGCAATACTGTCGAGCAGGCGGGATGAGCGGATGATATCGGAATCGGAGATTTTGGGCATAAGCAGTATGTGGCGGGTATTGATCTGTTCTCCCCTCCGTTCAATCAGCTGGATAACATGGTAACCGGCCCTGGATTTGATGATGTCGGAGATCTCCCCTTTCTTGAGTCCGAAGGCAGCAGCTTCATATTCAGGATACAGCTGACCGCGGCCCATGAAGCCTACTTCCCCGCCCTTGCGCGCTGAGCCGGGATCTTCGGAATACAACACTGCCAGCGTACTGAAGCTTTCTCCTTTAAGGATGCGGTCGCGCAACGATTTCAGCCTTTCACGGGTGGCTTCGAGTTCTTCCTTGTTGATGGAGGGTTCTTTCACAATCCTGTTCAGCTCATATTCCGTATCAATGGTCGGGATGCTGTCTTTTGGAAGACCGTTGAAAAAAGCCCGCACCTCCGAGGGTGTCACCTTAAGGTCTTTCAGGATGGTGTTCTGGACCTCTTCAACCATCAGCTGCTCTCTTACAGGTCCCCTGAACTCTTCCTTAATTTCAAGGATTGATTTCTTGTAGAACTGTTCAAGCTTTTCCTGTGATCCGAACTGCTGAATGTAATACCGGAAGCGGGCTTCCATGGTCTGGTTAACCTGATCATCGGTAACCACAACGCTGTCGAGCTCGGCCTGGTTGAGCAGCAGCTTGTTAAACAGCAGATCTTCCAGAATCTGACAGCGGGTGGCACGGGCATCGGTAATGCCGCCCTGCATCCTGAACTGAATGTATTGTGCTTCAATATCCGATTGCAGCACATAGTTGGCTCCGACCACCGCTACTACTTCGTCGATAACCTGCTCCTGTGACCAGCCTTTGAAAACCGGCAGCAGCAATAAGGATGCAATGAATGTAATCAATAGTTTCTTCATCATGGGGGTATTGTCGTTTACAAAAGGTCAGAATATCTGGAAATCTTTATTTTCCAGAGCTTTCTGAAAAACCTCCTGTTCCATTTTACTTATCAGTTCCAGTTTCCGTCGGTTGAGAATCACACTACGGATGTTCTCAGTTTCAAGACTTAAGGGTGAAACGCTTTCCCTGGTTTTATAATCGGTGATTCGCACCAGATAAACATAGAGCGAATCTCGGGTTTCAAAGAATGTCCGGCTTTGAAGGAAAGTGGTTTCGTCATCGGTCATGACCGGAATATCCCTCTGCATCTCACTGAATGTCAGCCATTTTTCATTCTCAATACTACATAGTAGCAGGGATTTCTGACACAACTCATCGAGTTCATCCAGGTCACCTGATTTATCGGATTTCAGCAATCGCGCGGCTTTGGCCACGAGTTCCGGCTTTGCTGAGCTGACCGGAACCTTAACGAAGTTTACCCTGAGGATATTTTCACGCAGCTGAAAATTCTGCGGATTCTCCTGATAAAACCTTTCAATCTCCTGCTGGCTTATGCTGGTATCAAGGGCCTGACGGATCAGCTCACTCTCATAACTGTAAACAATCAGGGAATTGCGGTAAGTCTCAAGCTGACTGCTGAAATCCATCTGCTCATCGGTCAGGTTGTTTTCTGCCTGGTTAAGTATCACCTGTCGGCGGACCCAGTTATCGATAAACTGTCTGACTATCTCCGTGCTGTCGTCAGCCGATGACCCAGGAGGAACCACCCCAACGATATCGCTTCTGTACAGATACTTCCCATAGGCCACAGCAATTGCATCTGCGCGGTCGCTTTTGCTGAAATAGCTGCACGATGCCACAACAAAGGCAATTGAAACCAGGGCAATCACTCTGACAGAATGCAACACTTTTATTTGATTGATGAGAGTACTTCGTGATTGACTTCGTAAGGATATTTGGCCCTGAGTTCCCTGATCCATTCCTGTTCAAGGAAGTTCTGATAATCTGCCGTTACAATACCGCGGGCTTCATTCAGCTTTTTGGGCTAAGGTGACAACACCTGATGAAAAAAGATCATGGTGGTCTTTTCCCCCGTTTTTGTTTCTGTCGAGAAGCCTGGCTTCCATTCTATCTCATCGATAAAGGCGTTATCACCCCTGGAGAATTTCCTGCGGTCGGTACTCAGTATTGTGGTACTGTCCGTATTGATCATTTCGAGAAGCTCATTGTCTGTTACCCCCTTCTGAATGGC
>CALMDN010000465.1 GCA_937864935.1 uncultured Bacteroidales bacterium | reverse complement strand
GGTTTTTTAGATCGATTTCACCGATGCGGGCAATGTTGTCGGAAATCCCCACGTGGTCGTCAGGGATGCGTTGGGCAGCCCAAACCCCTCCGATGCGCCCGGGGCCTTCTCCGAGAATCTCCATCTGCCACACTTCGCGGGTATCGGCTATGGTGATGCATTCACCATAATCAGCATACCCGTATTCCTTGATCAGCCGGCCTATCAGCCTGATGGCATCACGGGCATTGTCGCAACGCTGAAGGGCAACCCGCTGCAGTTCCTCGATCAGGAACATTGCTTTCTTGTTTACCAGGGTATCGGGCCCTACAAAGGTGGTTTCACCCATGGCCAGCTGTTTCTCATTCATGGAAGGATAAGCGGTATTCAGGTAGGCATAGGTGTGCCTTGCCTGGGGGATGCGGCCTGCCACCGTCAGTTTCCTGCGGTCGTCGGGTGTTTCGGTATGCAGTGTTCCCTTGTACACAATGTGCATGGCGGTATCGGCATGATCTGCCGCCGGTTCCATACGCACCCAGGTACGGTAATTACCGTCGCAGGTATGGGCCGTCATGACCGACCCGTCGGCCGAGGCATTTTTTGCCACCATAACACTGGTGCAGCTTTCGCCAAACCAGGGATCACCAGGCAAGGATTGGGCAATACCAGCATTTACGGACAACAGAAGAGAAAACGCTAAGAAGAATCTGAGGAACATATAAAAACGGATTAATTTATAGAGCCGGTAAATGTAACAAGAAATCCATAAAAGCAAAGACCGAATCTCCTGGCTGCCTGCATCAATTTAGTTTTGTTTAATCAAAACATAAAAGACGTTGCACTGTTATTAGACAGGTTGCAGTAATATCAGGCCTTGAAGGGTCAGGAGAAGCTGCTGCAGAAGGTTTAATTATGTACATTAACGCAACAACTTATGGGAAAATTTGGTGAAAATGTAAAGGGGTATGATGTGCCGGTACTCAACGAACGTGAGATCAGGGCAGCAGCCGGAATACTGTTTTTGTTTGCATTTATCTCGATCATGATTGCCATTATGCAACACAACATGGTCCCTTTAAAGTACTTTATCATCGGGTTTCTGGTTGATTTCCTTATCCGTATTTTCATCAACCCGAAGTTTGCGCCAACACTGATCGCCGGAAGGCTGATTGTAGTGCGGCAGGTTCCTGAGTATGTCGGGGCACCACAGAAAAAATTTGCCTGGGTCATCGGACTGGTACTGGCCGTTATCATGTTTGTCCTTATTGTAATTGTCAACTCCTACAGCATCATTACCGGTCTGATCTGCCTGATCTGCCTGATTTTCCTCTTCTTTGAATCGGCTTTCGGCATTTGCCTTGGGTGTCTCTTTTATGGCTGGGTGTATAAGGAAAAAGCACGCTATTGCCCGGGCGAGATCTGCGAGGTGAAAGACAGGCATGAGATTCAGAAGACATCGGGCATGCAGATCCTGATTGTACTGGCCTTTGTGGCTTATCTGGTTGCTGCCGGTTTTCTCTTCAACGATTATTTCAAACAGAAACCAAGAGACCTGCGCGAAGTAATCAGTCCTTCTGCTGTAACACCACCTGCAGAGTAAACACGGAATTTCCTTTCCTGAAAAGCCGGAGTTGATGCCGGCTGTCACAGCCATGCCATTATGTTGCTACCTTTGCAGCATAATCTGATCCCATGTTTCTAAAGGAAAACATAGCCCTGCTGCTCTCAGGGCTGACTGAGAGCTTCGGCAACGGTGCTTTTATCCGGCTTACGCTCAGCAGCAAAAGGGCAAAGAGCAGCGACCTCAGCAATGTCTTTGTAAAACCGGTTATCCTGAAAGGGACAGCCCTGCTGAATTTTGTTTACAGGCATACTACCAGCGACATCACCAAAAATCTGGGTATTGAGGAGGCTTCGCAGCAGATTGAAACCCTGCTCACAAACGATTTTTTCAAAGCCGATCTGTTTACTTCATCGGCTGACTATTCGTTCCTGAGCAACAGCAAAGGAAACAGCAGGTTACTCAGGAAACCGGCCAGCAGCAGCACACTCCCTGTATACCGGCACGATAAGGTAAAAAGCCGGTTGATTGATCCGCAGCATAATGTCTACCTGAAGAATCTCGGTGTAATCAACGATGACTGGACGGTGAAGCCCGCCATGCAGGATAAGTTCAGGCAAATCAACCGGTATGTTGAGCTGGTGGACGAAGTGTTGAAGACCGCCGCGTTGCCGGCCGGTTTTTCCGTAGCGGATATGGGTTCCGGAAAAGGGTACCTGACCTTTGCCCTCTACGATCACCTTGTCCGCAGCGGCAGGAAACCGGCCCGGATGCTCGGCATTGAGCTGCGGCCCTCACTGGTCAGCCTCTGCAATACCATTGCTGCTGAGGCAGAGTTCAGTAACCTCAGGTTTGAAACGGGAAGCATAGAAGAGGCAGCATTGCCGTCAGCCGATGTACTGATTGCCCTTCTAGCCTGTGATACAGCCACCGACGAAGCCATTTTCCGCGGGATAAAGCTGGGATCGAAGGTTATTATGGTTGCTCCCTGCTGCCACAAACAGATCCGGAAGGAGTTCAACCCGCAGAACAGCCTGAAAGAGATCACCCGCTTCGGGATTCTTGAAGAGCGGCAGGCAGAAATGGTCACCGATGCCCTCAGGGCACTGCTGCTCGAAGCCCATGGATACAAAACCAGGGTTTTTGAATTTATCGAAACCGAACATACCCCGAAGAATGTGATGATATCCGCTGTCAGACAAAAGAATGACAACAAGGACTCAGCCCGGGTTTTTGAGCGCATCGAAGCCCTCAAAGCCATGTTCGGGATAACATCGCACCATCTTGAAGTGCTGCTGAACCGTAAGAAGAAGCCTACACCCTGAACCGGTGAGTGTCTGTTTTATTTTCCCTGAAGCAACTCAACCACCTGATGACAGACATTTTCAGGGGTAAAACCGAATTTCTCATCCAATACCTTTGCCGGAGCTGAATAGCCAAAGTGACCGAGTCCCCATACCTTCCCGTTTTTCCCGACCATCCCGGCCAGGGTTACCGGCAACCCGGCAGTAAGTCCGAAAACCGGGACATCCGCGGGGATCACCTCCAGTTGCCAGGCTTCGTCCTGATTCCGGAACAGACCTTCAGAGATTGCAGAAACAACCCGCACTTTCAGGTTTTTTTCCTTGATGAGCAGGGCAGCCCCGGCTATCAGTGTTGACACCTCGGAACCGCTGGCAACCAGAACAACATCGGGTTTGCCTTCGCAATCCTGTACGATCCAGGCACCCTTTTCAGCCTGCAGTGCCGAGCGATACGGTGTGCTGCCGGCTCTTACGGGGAGGTCGCTGATGTTCTGCCTTGAGAGTATGAGTGCGGTGGGTGAATCAATATTTTCCATGGCCATTTTCCAGGCGACGGTGGTTTCTGCGGCATCGGCAGGCCTGAGGGCAAGCAGGCTCATTTTGCCGTGATGGTTTTTAAGGTGTTCCAGAAGACGGATCTGGGCTTCGTGTTCCACCGGCTGGTGGGTGGGGCCATCCTCTCCTACCCTGAAGGCATCGTGGGTCCAGATATACCTGACCGGCAGGCCCATCAATGCAGAAAGCCTGACAGCCGGCTTCATATAGTCACTGAACACAAAGAAGGTTGCACAGGCCGCCCAAACCCCGCCATGCAGCGCTATTCCGTTGCAGATGGCGGCCATGGTAAGCTCGCTTACCCCGGCCTGCAGGAATGCCCCGGAAAAATCACCTTTTGTAAAGGGTTTGGTATATTTCAGAAATCCATCGGTTTTGTCACTGTTGGCAAGGTCGGCCGAAGAAACGATCATGTTGCCCACATTCTGCGCCAGATAGGAAAGCACTGCGGAAGAGGCCGTGCGGGTGGCAACACCCTCCTTCTGAACAATGGATTCAAAGTCGAGTTCCGGGCAGGCACCGGACAGGTAGAAATTCAATCTGCCGGCCAGTTCGGGGTTTTCTCTTTCCCATTCAACCTGAATGGCTTTGCGTACGGCTGCATCCTTGCGCTTTCTC
>CALMDN010000464.1 GCA_937864935.1 uncultured Bacteroidales bacterium | reverse complement strand
AAGAAAAACCTTGCTTTCCAGATATTCTACGATGCCATCGCTACCGTTACAGAGAAAATGGGCGAGGATGGTCTTGAGATCTGGAAAAAAGGCCTGAACAACGTTACCCCCAATGTTGAGGTGCGCAGCCGCAGGATCGGTGGAGCGACTTTTCAGATTCCTTCAGAAATCCGTCCGAGCCGTAAAAGCTCAATCGGGATGAAAAATCTGATTCTCTATTCGCGCAAACGCCATGAAAAAACCATGAGTGCAAAACTTGCCGGTGAAATCATGGCAGCATACAAGGAAGAAGGCGCTGCTTTCAAGAAGAAAGAGGATACCCATCGTATGGCTGACGCCAACAAGGCTTTCTCCCACTTCCGTTTCTAATATTCACCAACCAAACCGTAACCCAAAAGGTCAATACAATATTATAATGTCCGGCAAACTGTCACATACACGCAACATCGGCATTATGGCGCACATAGACGCGGGTAAAACCACGACTACTGAGCGGATATTGTATTATACCGGGATCAGTTACAAAATCGGTGAGGTTCACGATGGTACCGCTACCATGGACTGGATGATCCAGGAGCAGGAGCGCGGCATTACCATCACTTCTGCTGCAACCACTGTTTTCTGGGATTGCAGAAATGAAAAGTACAAAATTAACATCATTGATACCCCGGGCCACGTTGATTTCACCGTTGAGGTGGAGCGTTCGCTAAGGGTACTCGACGGTGCCGTGGCCATTTTCTGTGCTGTGGGTGGAGTTGAACCCCAAAGCGAAACAGTATGGAAACAGGCCGACAAATATAATGTTCCGAGAATAGGATTTGTCAATAAAATGGACAGGTCCGGGGCTGATTTCTTTGACGTACTCAGTCAGATGAAGGAAAAGCTCGGAGCCAATCCTATTCCTCTTCAGATACCCATCGGAGAAGAAGAAAACTTCACCGGTGTGGTTGACCTGATCACCAACCAGGCAATAATCTGGGACAACGATTCACAGGGAATGAATTACACCCTGACAGAGGTCCCGGCTGAGCTGGTTGAAACAGTTGAAGAGTACCGCCTGAAACTGATCGAAGGGGTTGCTGAAGAAGATGAGCAGCTTTTCGAGAAGTTCATGGCTGACCACAATTCCATCACGCCCGATGAGATGCGTGTCATCATCCGTAAGGCAACCATTGAGCGCAGAATTACCCCGGTATTGTGTGGTGCCTCGTTCAAGAACAAGGGCGTTCAACCCCTGCTTGATGCGATTGTATCCTACCTGCCGAATCCTTATGATATCGAAGCCAAAAAGGGCATCAATCCGTTCACTGAGAAAGAAGAAGTTCGTCAACCCGACGCTGCTGAACCATTTTCAGCCCTGGCTTTTAAAATTGCAACCGATCCGTTTGTGGGCCGTCTGGCTTTTATCCGTGTGTATTCCGGCAGTCTTGAGTCTGGCACTGTGGTAATGAACATGGCAACCGGAAAGAGGGAGCGCATCTCACGCATCATGCAGATGCATGCCAACAAACAGAATCCGCTTCAGCATGTTGAAGCCGGTGATATTGTTGCTGTTGTTGGATTCAAAGAAATTAAAACCGGAAATACCCTTTGTGATGAAAAGCACCCGATAGTGCTCGAATCGATCACATTCCCGGAACCGGTGATCAGTGTTGCTGTTGAGCCTAAAACGCAGGACGATGTTGACAAACTCGATCTGGCACTCAACAAACTGGCTGAAGAGGATCCCACATTCACCGTGAGGGTGGATGATGAAACCGGTCAGACCGTTATCAGCGGGATGGGTGAGCTTCACCTTGAGATTATTCTCGACCGCCTTAAAAGAGAATTCAGGATTGAAACCAACAAGGGGAATCCTCAGGTTGCCTATAAGGAAGCTTTTGTTTCCACGATTACTCACCGCGAGGTCTACAAGAAACAGACCGGTGGACGCGGACGTTTTGCCGACATACAGTTTGAGATGGGTCCTGCCGACAAAGGCTTCAGGGGACTTCAGTTTATCAACGATGTGAAGGGCGGAAACATCCCGAAAGAGTTTATCCCGGCCATTGAAAAGGGTTTCAGGGTAGCCATGCAGAACGGGGTTCTTGCAGGTTTCTCATTGGAGAGTCTTAAAGTGCGTCTGATCGATGGTTCCTACCATTCGGTGGATTCAGATGCCCTGGCGTTCGAGATCTGTGCCAAGGTGGCTTTCAGGGAGGCTGCTAAACTCGGAAGAAATGTGTTGCTTGAGCCCATCATGAAACTTGAAGTGAATGTTCCGGACGAATATGTCGGAGAAATCTCCAGCGACCTGAACAAGCGCCGTGCAAGTGTTGAGGGGATTGACAACAAGGCCCGTTATCAGGTTGTGAAGGCCCATGTACCCCTGGCAGAGATGTTCGGATATGTTACCAGCCTGCGCACCATTACATCAGGCCGCGGTAATTCAAGCATGGAGTTTTCACACTATGCCGAACTGCCACAGACACTGACGGATGACGTAATTTACAAGCTTAAAGGATATTTGGTTAAATAAAGAAACTAACACAATAAATTTTAATATCGTGAGCCAAAGGATCAGAATAAAACTGAAATCGTACGATCACAATCTGGTTGATAAATCAGCCGAAAAGATCGTAAAGACCGTTAAATTGACCGGTGCTGTTGTTAACGGACCCATTCCGTTACCTACAAACAAGAAGATCTTCACCGTGCTGAGGTCAACCTTTGTCAATAAAAAATCAAGAGAGCAGTTTGAACTCAGTTCATACAAAAGGCTTCTCGACATTTACAGTACCACCAGCAAAACCATCGATGCGCTGATGAAGCTCGAACTGCCCAGTGGTGTAGAAGTAGAAATCAAGGTCTGATACGGGGCAGGAATAAAAGCCTCCCGGTAAAAAGAAAAGAATCATCAATTTTAACATGATACTGCAATGTCAGGAATTATAGGAAAAAAGATCGGAATGACCAGCGTATATGATGCCAATGGTAAGATTTTACCATGTACGGTCATCGAAGCCGGACCCTGCTATGTTACTCAGATCAGGACGAAGGAAACAGATGGGTACGATGCTATACAACTGGCCTTTGACGATAAAAAGGAAAAGCACACCACCAAGGCCGAGATGGGTCACTTCCAGAAAGCCGGTGTTACACCGAAGCGCAAGGTAGTTGAGTTTACCCGTTTTGAGGCCGGTCACCAGAAACAGTTCGGCGACGTAGTAATGGTCGAT
>CALMDN010000463.1 GCA_937864935.1 uncultured Bacteroidales bacterium | reverse complement strand
CCTCACGGTCCACCTTGATGCAGATGAAATTCCGGTTCATAAAAGCCGCTACCTCAGCCTGACTGAAGCTCTCATGCTCCATTACATGACACCAGTGACAGGCAGAGTAACCAATGCTGATAAGCAGTGGTTTGTTACCGGCAAAGGCTGCTTCAAAAGCTTCGTCCCCATAGGGATACCAGTCAACAGGATTGTGGGCGTGCTGCTGAAGGTACGGACTGGATTCGTGGATCAGGCGGTTAGGCATGTGAAGTAAAAAGTAAAAAGTAAAAAGTAAAAAGTAAAAAGTAAAAGCTCAAAGCCTGCCTGACTGCCGTCAGAGCAGGCAGGTTCAAAGTTTACCCGACGTAACGAAAGTGAAGACGGGCCTGCCTGCTCTGACAGCAGTCAGACAGGCTCAAAACTAAAGTTTAAAGTTTAAAGCCCAAAGCCTGCCTGCTCTGATGGCAGTCAGGCAGGTTCAAAACTCAAAACTCAAAACCTGCCTGTTCGGTTTGAAATATCTATCAATCAGATAATCATATCCCGATCGTATCCGAGACAGAAGTCGGAACCTGCATACCTGTGAATGGCAATCAGGTTCAGAACAAGTATTGACGCGGATTTCATGAAACCTGCAATATTAAAGTAACAATCAAAGCCCGGTGTTTGTTGCAAACCGGAGGTGCGTACCGGCTGAGGTTCCGGTGAGGATTTGTGTAATCGCTGGCTCTGCCAGTCAAACTGAAGTTACTGGATTCAAAGAAGTTGAAAAAAAGTAGTTGGGAAATTCCGGCAAGTGCAGCCTCTTATTTAGAATTACTTTAATTTAGCAGGCAGTTGCCGGGCGGAAACATCACGAAAGGCGTCCGGGTGCCGGCTGAATGTTGTTTTTTTTCTTTCTGCTGGTCAGATAACTGAAATTTTAACCAATCAACACTTTCTGCTATGAGATACCTGTATCTGCTTCTTGTACTGATCCTTACTACTCCTGTAACTGCACAGACCTACAAGGTAAAACGGGGTGAACGCCCGCCGGTTGACCTTCAGTCGCTGCCTGCCGGTGCTTATCACAAAGGGGTGATAAAAATAAAACTGAATGAATCGCTGACCAGGCAAATGGACGAACATCCGGCCATGGTGGATTCCAGAGGCATTGTAAAACTGGGCATCAGCAGCATTGACCAGCTGAACACACAGTTCGGGGCCTACAGTTTCAGCCTGCCGTTCAGCAGTCCTGCACACAGCAGCAAATTCAGCGATCGTCACCGGGCCTGGGGGTTTCACCTTTGGTATAAGCTTTATTTCGACGAATCTGTGGATGTAAAAGCATTGGTGGAGGCTTACAAGGCATTGGGTGAAGTCGCCATTGCCGAACCGGAATACACCAAGATGCTGGTAACCACAGAGCCGCCGGTGTTGTATGATCCGTCAGCGGCAGAAATCAAGGCTACTGCCTTTACGCCCGATGATCCGCGCTACAACGAACAGTGGCATTACCACAATACCGGTCAGCAGAACGGCACAGAAGATGCCGACATTGACCTTCCCGAAGCCTGGGAAATCAACAAAGGCAACCCTGAAGTGATTGTCTGCATTGAGGACGGTGGCATCAACTACACCCACAACGACCTGGCAGCCAATATGTGGGAGGGAATCGGCTATAACTTTGTGACCAACACCCCCAATGTCAGTTCGCACGATCATGGTACCCATGTGGCTGGCACCGTAGCAGCCGTAACCAACAATGCAGTGGGGGTTGCCGGTGTTGCCGGAGGAAACGGCAGTGGAGACGGCGTCAGGCTGATGTCGTGTCAGGTGTTTACCAACGGTGGTTCGGGTGGTTTTGAGAATGCACCCATCTGGGCAGCCGACAACGGGGCAGCCATATCCCAGAATTCATGGCAGTACACTTCGCCAAACTCCTATGATCAGTCGGTGCTGGATGCCATCGATTACTTCAACATCAACGGTGGCGGCGATGCGCTGGTGGATGGTGGCATCACCATTTTTGCCGCCGGAAACAACGATTCACAGTCAAATTTTTATCCGGCCTACTACTCCGGCACTTTTGCCGTGGCCGGACTCAACAACCAGGACAAGAAATCGTGGTACTCCAATTACGGTGAATGGGTTGAGGTTTCGGCCCCGGGTGGTGAAACAGACAATGTAACTGAAAGGGGGGTACTGAGTACGCTTCCCAACAACACCTACGGATTTTACCAGGGCACCTCCATGGCCTGTCCGCATGTTTCGGGACTTGCCGCACTCATCGCATCGCTGGCATACGGTCAGTTCACCCCGCAGCAACTTGGCGACATCATCAAAAACACCACCGACGATGTGGATGCGCTCAACCCCACATTCGCAGGCAAACTCGGCACCGGCAGGATCAATGCCTTCGCCGCGCTTACCGAAGCCCAGAATCAGATGATCAATGTTGACAATCCGCTGGCCTTTACCGCCCTGGCAGGCAGCAGCAGCGCTGTGAACCTCAACTGGGTAAAAAACAATGAGAACAACGATGTAATGGTCGCTTTTTCAACCAGCGATGTCTTTGGTGATCCCATCCAGACACAGCCATATCAGGCAGGCGATGTGATTGAGGGAGGTGGAACCGTTGTTTACAAAGGGGCTGAATCGATATTCATCCATTCGTCCCTCAACAGCAACACCACCTATTACTACAGGGCCTGGTCGCACAACGAAGATAACGAATATTCACAAGGGCTCAGCAGCAGTGCAACCACGCTGAAAGACCCTGTTACGGCTTTTCCTTATCACGAAAGTTTCGATCCTGAAAGCTTCCCCCCGGCCAACTGGGAGAACAAACAACTCAGCGGCAATGCCCTCTGGGATCGTCAGACCTCCGGTACCAATCCGGAATGCCAGCCTCAGTCGGGCGATGGTATGGCCCGGTTTGCCAGTCATGACTTCAGCAACGGGAACAGCGGCATCCTGGTTTCACCTCCGGTTCAATTCGGCAGCGAAGAATATGAAGCCAGTCTGTGGGTCTACCGCGACAGTGAACTTGCTGATAACACCGACAAGCTGGATGTATACATCAACCTCTCACCCAACACCGGTTTTGCAACACTCCTGGGTACCATACACCGCTCCTATACCCTGGCACCACAGGAAACTGAAGCCGGATGGCATCAGTACACCTTTGAAATTCCGGCCACCTACCTCAACAAACTGGCCTATCTGGTATTCAAGGGAACCAGCAACCAGGGCAACAATCTGTTTGTGGACGACGTGCTGATTGAAGTTCCTGTCAATTGTTTTCCTCCGGAAAACCTGAGGGTGGATAATTATACCTCATCAGAAGCCACCA
>CALMDN010000462.1 GCA_937864935.1 uncultured Bacteroidales bacterium | reverse complement strand
AGTGGTTACCGCGCTTAAAAATGAAGATGCAGCATTTCGTGAGATTGTACTGAAAGGCGTGGAGAATTCGCCCTATATGTGCAATTCCGATAAGTTCTCCTTTATACTCAACCTGTCATTCCTACCCCCACAGCAAAAGGAAATGATGTCCCAGATGCTTGGCGCTGAAATTGAGCAATTTGAGGAAATAATGAATGAGGAGCTGACCGATCCGGCTCTACGAAAGAAAAGAATCGTTATTCAGTATATACAGGATCTTTACCGATTCTTCAGGCTGAATCCGATAAAAAGTGAAATCGGGGATGTTTTTCAACAGCCGCTTGATCTTTACAATACCAGTGTTTTTGCCGGGCTTGTCAATTCTCCTGAATTTTACCGTAAAGTAGCTACTTTCTGTTTCGACAACAACCACTTCGCAGAGGCCTATATCATCATTTCGAAGTTGCTTTCTGGAAATTCCGGGACTGCAGAATTGTACGAGAAAGCAGGCTACAGCCTCCAGAAGACCGGAGATTATGAGGGTGCTCTTGCAATGTATAGAAAAGCAGATTTGTTTGATACCAACCGGAAATGGCTATTGGGAAAAATGGCTCAATGTCACCTTAAGTTGCTGCAACCGGCTGAAGCATTGGGGATCTATATGGAGCTGCTGCAAATGGAGCCTGATAACAACAAAACCATAGCTTCTGCGGGAACCTGTTACCTGAATCTGGGAGAGTATGAGAAGGCTGTGGAGTGCTTTTACCGGATTGAATTTAACAACCCGGGGAATGCCGATGCCATTAGACCACTTGCCTGGTGTCTTTTTCTACTTAACAAAATTGAAGAAGCAACTGCCTTTTATGAGCAATTGCTTGAGATGGAACCGAATGAGTTTGATTATATGAATGCCGGACATGTTGCCTTTTGCCGGGGCATGCTTCTGGAAGCAGCAGGCCATTATAAAAACAGTATCAGAAAACGAAACGGAGATTTAAAGGCATTTCTCCGGGCTTTCACTTCCGACAGGCCCTTCCTTGTGAACAACGGGCTGAGTGAGAGGGACATTCAGATGATGCTCGATTTTACCAGCCTGGGTCTGAAACAATGATGTATTCACATTTCTCAGGCAGTTAGCCGCTTTTTGAACACCAGAGGAATTTTGTCAGGTTCGGGCAGACCTATTTCAACCAGTTCCCAATCTTTATCGTAGGAATCAATCCTGCGTTTAAGGATGTTAAACTTCTCCTGGGCTGATGGTTCAGAGCCTTCCCAGTTCATCAGCTCAACTCTGTATTGTATTGTCTTTGAGCGACCATTGATCCGAACCTCAATTTCAACATTCTGTTCTGGTTCAGTATCAGGAATAAGTATCACAACTTCTCTCATAGCTTTAAGTTTATGGAATCTTTGCCAATATTATGCCATTTTTGATATAAACCACATAATGAGGACAATATGAAGAAGGTCAGAAAATTTTCAGGAAATTGAAAAGGATTGCAAGGTCTATTGGACGGAAGCGGACAGTGTGCTTAAAGCTTAAACAAACCTTCCGGTGAGAACATGGATTCCATCCTTAGCAGCCATTCTTTGCGCCAGATTCCGCCGGCATAACCGGTAAGTGCTCCCTTCTGCCCGATAACACGGTGACATGGAATGATGATGGGAACCGGGTTCAGACTGTTGGCGAGGCCAACAGCCCTCGCGCCGTTTTTCAGGCCAAGTTTTTCTGCAACTGCGCCGTATGTTGTTGTTTTACCATAAGGAATTTCAGCAAGAAGGTTCCAGACTTTAAGCTGAAACGCGGTTCCTGCAGGTTTCAGTGGCAGATTGAACTCTTTGAGCTGACCATTGAAATACCTTTGCAACTGATCGGTCATTTCAGCCAGCGTTTCAGGAACCACGAAAGGTTCTTGTGAATCGCAGAACCTCAATGAACTGATAAAGCCATTGCTGACAGTCAGCGCCATACATCCCAAAGGTGTTTTAAAAACCGCAGTGCTGTTGCCCTTTTGATCAGAATCCATTGAGTTGCATGGTTACAGTTGGAATGAGCAGCAAAAATCCCAGAATGATCAATATGATCATCAGTGGGGTTACCCATTTGAGCCATTTGTTAAAAGGGATTCTTGCAACTCCAAGCGCTCCGATCAGAACCCCGGATGTGGGAGTAATCATATTGGTGAATCCATCCCCAAACTGAAATGCCATCACCGTGGCCTGCCTGGACAAGCCGATCAGGTCGGAAAACTGGGACATCAGGGGCATGGTAAGGGCAGCTTTGGCTGACCCTGAAGGAATAAAAATATTGATGGCTGTCTGAATCATGTACATTGTTCCTATGGTTGATATCCTGCCCATTTCTGACATAGCACCACTCAGCCTGTACAGCAGGGTATCGATGATCAGACCGTTGTTGAGGATGATAATGATTCCACCGGCCAGCCCCACTACCAGAGCGGCAGAAGTAATGTCTTTTACCCCTTCGAGAAAAAGCCGTGTGATTGTGTTGGGTGAATAATTCATCGAAACTCCCGAGAAAATGCCAAGGGCAAAAAACAAAGTTGCAATCTCCATCACATACCACCCATATCCCATAACACCGACAATAAGCAGCAGAATGGTGAACATCAGCAGATTAAGAATAAAAAAATGGACTGATTTCCGGAGGGACAAAAATCCTGTTATCATAAACAGGATAGCGAATACAGGCATCACCGGCCACGTCACAGAGGTATTTCCAATGCTGAGCGTGGTTGTTGAAAGTGCGAAAGCATAAAAGGTGAAAATGGCAGAAATGATGATCCAGACAACCCATGCTGAAACCGGGGTGTAATATTTTGCCTTTTCCCCGGATTCCTCATGCCTGGCCCTCCAGTAAGCATCGTCTTCATAAACAGGGGAGTGGGTTGGATTTTTTCTGATCTTTTTCATGTACCTCAGCACGTATACGATACCAACAATATTGATGATCACGAAGCAGAAAAAACGGTACTCAATACCTGAAAAGAGTGGCAGATGAGATAATCCCTGAGCTATACCAATGGTAAAAGGATTTAAAATGGCACCCGCAAAACCAAGTGCCGCGGCAACATAACACATATTCAGGCCGATGATGCTGTCGTATCCCATGCTGATGGCCAGGGGGACAAAAATTATCACGAATGCTATGGTCTCCTCGCTCATTCCGAATGTTGCACCGAAAATACTGAATAACAGCATGATAAGAGTAACAATAATGTTGTCAACCCCGATTTTCCGGATAAGCCTGAAGCGCTCGAGTTTCCGTGCTTTTTCAAGAAATTCCATGATGCCGACATCAATCGCTTTACTGTCGTTCAGTATCCAGAAAGCACCACCGATGAGCAGAATAAATGCAATGATGTCTGCTTTGTCTACGAAGCCGTCAAACAAAGCTGAGAAAACCTGCCAGGTCTGCGGTGTATTTTCCTTATACGTAAAAGAATCGGAGGATATAACTTCCCTTTCACTTCCGTTTACCTGAACTGTTTCACGCTGATAACTCCCTCCGGGAACAACCCAGGTTAAAGCTGCTGCGATAACAATCAGGGAAAATACGATCACATAAGTGTGGGGAAACTTCCGTTTGGATGACATACCACTCAGATTTAGGTTAATTCTCAGACAAATAGGCGGTAACAATCGTTGCCAGTAAATTTAGGCAATTATTTAAACCGCACAAGGGTTGTGAAACCGGAAATTACACGAGCTTTAGTGTAAGCGAACAGTTTGTTAAACAGAGGGAATAATGCGTGGGTTCATCCATGGATGGTTCTGCCTGTATCAGGGGAGTTTCCTTTATTCTTTGAATCGAAGCGTTATATTGACGATTTCCGGCCGGTTGCCAATCCGCACCGGAGGACCCCAGCCACCGAATCCCGGAGAGACATAGAAATGGGAGTCGCCCTTTTTCAGGTACCCCATGCTCACCTCATAGATTGCTGATGTAATATAATTCAGAGGCCATATCTGACCATGGTGTGTATGTCCTGAGAGCTGTAAGTCTGCTCCTGCAGCCTGGGCTTTTTCCAGATTGAATGGCTGATGATCGAGGAGAATGATCGGAAGAGATTTGTCGGTATTTTTCAGCAACTCATCTACTTCCATTCTTTTTCGTCCTGAAAAGCGGGGCTTGTCCCTGTCTTCCCGGCCTGCTAGGTAAAATGAATCTCCAACCCTGACCACTGAATCCCGGAGAATGATGAGGCCATGGTCCTGCAGGTATTTGACAGCCGCTTCTGCACCACCGATGTATTCATGATTCCCTGTAATGCCGAATATACCCATGGGTGCCTTGAGTCCCAGCAAAGCGCTGCCAAGGTTCTGCCTGACCACCGGGGCAAGATCTTCATCCACAATATCCCCGGCAAACAGAATGATGTCGGGATGCTGACTGTTGATCATTTTAACCAGTTTTGCCATTCTTCTGGGCCCGATTACGGTACCCATATGAATATCAGAGGCCATTACGACATTGAGTTCCTTCAGGTTACCGGCCTTTTTGGCTATGTCGATCTCCAGTTTTTTAATACGCGGGCTTATGGCATTGATATAGCCAGCTGTAACCACTATTAGAACGAGCCCGCCAATACCAAAAAAAGTTGTAATAGCGGCCTGCTGAGTTTTGAGTGAGGCGGGCAGGAATCCGGTGAATACGTTCAGAAGTCGTATAATATCAACAAGTATTACAGCCAGCAAAAGGTAGAACATGATTGCCAGCCAGAAGGAACCTGTCCATACCAGAAAATCGCTGAAAACAGAAAGTTGCACCCTTTCCAGAAACCTTCCGGCGACATAAGAGGCTGCAAGAAAAACAAAACCCCAGCGAAACCATATCCTGAACGTTGGTTCAGAAGCAAGGGCCTGCATTCCGCGATGATAAATATAATAGTTGATGGCTGAATAGATCAGCAGGACAACAGAGAAGAAAATCAGAAACTGGTAATTTTTCATTTTATCCTGAAAGGTGAACTAATAACAGACAATTACCTCATTTGTTGTGGCTGACTGCAGTTAATAGTAACACCACTCTGCTGATAGTAAACAGTCAGAAAATACTGAACAACGGTTTAATTTATTTCCGGGTTTCAAGAAATTTCATCAGATCTTCCTTGCTACTGCTAAAGGTAAAAACATCCGCAATCTGATAGAAATTCTCCCGGTCAGTCGTGAATTCGTAGGCAAATTTTGCCAGTTCAAGCCGGGTGTCGTCAAAACTGAAGAGTTTAACCAGTTCTGAAATCTGCCGGGTGGTAAAACACTGCTTGCTCCTGATTATCTGCTTTGCGATGGTCAGTTTTGTACTGTTGAAGTTTTCTCTTTTTATGGATTCCCTGATGTTGCTGAAATCTTCGGCCGAA
>CALMDN010000461.1 GCA_937864935.1 uncultured Bacteroidales bacterium | reverse complement strand
ATCTGCTGCTTTGAGAATTCATTCATCTTTTTATCCATGTAATTCACAAAAAGGCCGGGAAGTATATAGCGCGTAAACAGCCTGATCACATAGTAAACGATGATGATAATGAGTATGGTTCTCAGAAGTCCCATCTGATTTTTTTTTGCAAAAATACAAAAAAATACACTCCCTACCAATGATACTCGATGCTGGATGCTTGATACTTGATGTGTGCGTTTTGGGTGTCGGGATTTGAGATTTGACTGCCCCTGTCTTGGTTCTTGGCTCTTGGTTCTTGGTTCTATTTTTTACTACCTTTAGGCCGACTAAAAAAACCAACTTGCAACATGAAAGGCGATAAAATCATATTGGGTATCACACAGGGCGACATCAACAGCATCAGCTACGAGGTGATTATGAAAGCCCTGGCTGATAACCGCATCTTCGACCTGTGTACACCGGTTGTTTACGGATCTCCCAAAGTGGCTGCCTACCACAGAAAAGCTCTTGATCTGGAAGGTTTCAGTTTCAATACCGTTCGCAATGCCGAAGAAGCAGTCAGTAAAAAAGCCAATCTGATCAACTGCATTGACGATTCAGCACGGGTTGAACTGGGAAAATCCACACCATATGCAGGAGAAGCTTCTCTTCAGGCTCTCGAAACTGCTGCAAGAGATCTTGCCGAAGGTAAGATTGATGCTGTGGTTACCGGGCCCATCAACAAATCAAACATCAAATCGGAAAAGTTTAACTTCAACGGTCATACTGAATTCTTTGAAGCCCACTTCAAAAGTGAAGGAGTGCTGATGCTGATGGTGAACGAGTTCATGCGCATTGGAGTGGTCACCTCCCATGTCCCCATGTCCAAAGTAAACGAGTACATTGTGCACAACACCATCCTCAATAAACTGAGGATCATGAACAAATCACTCCTTACTGATTTCAACATCCGAAGACCCAGAATCGCTGTGCTCGGGCTCAACCCGCATGCCGGTGACCAGGGAGTGATTGGCGATGAAGAAATCAGGGAAATCATACCTGCCATTCAGTCTGCTAAGGAGGAAGGAATCCTGGCATTCGGACCGTTCCCTGCCGATGGCTTTTTTGGTGCGGGCTCATTCAAAACTTATGATGCCATTCTGGCCATGTATCACGACCAGGGACTGGTACCCTTTAAGGCACTGACCACTGAGGGGGCGGTTAACTTCACTGCCGGACTGCCGGTAGTGCGTACGTCTCCGGCGCACGGGACGGCCTATGACCTGGCCGGAAAAAACCAGGCCTCACCCGATTCGTTTCGTAAAGCGATCTATCTTGCCTGCGACATATTCCGCAACAGGCAACAATACAAACAGATTTCGGCAAATCCGCTGGATGCAGCCGACATCAATGAATCCTGATAATTAATTGCTGGTTTATGTACGAATACATTGAAGGCCCGCTGGTTGAGAAAAATCCGGCTTATTGTGTAATTGATGTGGCAGGAGTGGGTTATTGCATCCAGATCTCGCTCACTTCTTTCAGCATGCTGGAGTCGCTCTCCAAAGTGCGTTTATTCATTCACCAGGTAGTGCGTGAGGATGCACACCTGCTTTATGGCTTTTTTACCCGCCAGGAACGTGAACTGTTCCGGTTGTTGCTAACTGTAACAGGTATTGGCGCAAACACGGCACGTATGATGCTCTCATCCATGACACCCGATGACCTGCAACAGGCCATCCTCACCAACAACACCTCATTGCTGCAAAGCATCAAGGGCATCGGTGCAAAAACTGCCCAGCGGGTGATCCTTGACCTGCGTGATAAAATCAGTAAAGAAAAAGGCTCCGGCGAAATATTTCCGGCAAAAGACAATAGATTGAAAGATGAAGCGTTATCAGCTTTGGTGATTTTGGGATTCAACAAAGGAGAGGCTGACAAGGTGATCAGTAAAATACTCCTCGCTGAAAAAAACCTTCCGCTGGAAGACCTGATCAAAAGAGCCCTAAAACAATTATAACCCGATAAAAAAAAGTAAGGATTGACTCATTCGCCTGTTAAACATATCATCCATTGTAAATTGCTTAACAGTTTAATCATACGCCTTGTTTTGATTTTTTGCCTGTCTGTCTTACCAGCATGGGCAGCCTTTTCTCAGACACGAAGCGCTGCAATGGGTGACTCCTCGCTGCGCTACCCGTTTCGTGACGAAATTCGATATCCGTTTTCAAACTCGGGTGTTCAGTCGCCGCTTTACCTGAACAATCCCAAAAACGTAAAACAAACCATACAGTTTAACCCCGTTACCGGGAGGTATGAGTTTAGCG
>CALMDN010000460.1 GCA_937864935.1 uncultured Bacteroidales bacterium | reverse complement strand
ACAACCGGAAACCGTTTTACCCCTATTGTGGTGTAAAATTTAACATTGAGGGATTGAACCTGAATCTGAGAGTGGAAACCGGTACAATTTACCGTTCCCCGAACAATGCAGTGCCGATGCGCACCAGGGTGCTGCCCTCTTCGATGGCGATCTGGTAATCGCCCGACATCCCCATGGAAAGGATGTTAAAATCCGGAAGAACCTCCGGAAACTGCAATTTCACCTGATCGAAAAGCTGTTTCAGTCCGGAAAACTCCCTGCGCACCAGGGCCTGATCGTCGGAGAAACTGGCCATGCCCATCAGCCCGCGCAACCTCACGCCTGTCAGCGTCTTAACCGCACCGGAAGCAAGGAGTGAATGCAGCTCGTCGGGTTCAAAACCGAACTTCGATTCTTCGGTGGCGATGTACACCTGTAGTAAACAATCAATCACCCGTTTGTGCTTATGCGCCTGCCGGTCGGTCTCTTCCAGCAGTTTCAGACTGTCGATGCTGTGAATCAGGTGCACAAAAGGGGCAATGTATTTCACCTTGTTGGTCTGCAGGTGGCCGATCTGATGCCAGCGGATATCGGCGGGAAGCTGCTCCTGTTTGCGGAGCATTTCCTGAACCCTGTTCTCACCGAAATCGCGCAGCCCTGCTTCAT
Organism: uncultured Bacteroidales bacterium; assembly: GCA_937864935.1. Lineage (GTDB taxonomy): Bacteria > Bacteroidota > Bacteroidia > Bacteroidales > Lentimicrobiaceae > Lentimicrobium. The sequence continues at coordinate 2,265 of CALMDN010000460.1, read as the reverse complement.
AAGCCTGCTGCAGGACAGCAACAGGCCGTGTTTTGGTCACAGCCACCAGGGTAACCGATGAGGGTAAATGCGTCAGCAGGTTGTTTATGTGCTCGTTAAGTATTTCCATCTTGTGGAATGAATCGATACAAATTTACCGATTTTGTATTCATCGCAAGGATCGGTTTGCAATCTGCACCGTTTTTTTTATTCCAACGGTATCTGAAAGTGGAATCCATTACTTTTGTGAAAAAGCTACCCATGAAACCTGCCATACACTCATCAGCTTATCCTGCTGTAGTGCTGTTTATTGTGCTGATTTTCCTCTCATGCAGAAAACAGGATACAACCGAAGATCCTCCGGTGACACCCCAGGGACCTGAAATGTCGGGAGCCTCCGTCAGTGGTGACAATAAACTGATTACCCTGCGGTTTTCCAAAGGCATCTACAAGGGTGGGGTGCTCAATCAGGCCGTTACTGCTGATGATTTTCTGGTGCAGGTCGAAGGGGGGGCGGCAACCGCCGATAGTTTCCGGGTAACGCATACCGCGGGTCACGACAGTGTGGTTCTGCGTCTTTACCTGAAGGGGCTGGCCAATGGATCGGAACGGGTGACTGTTAAACCCAATGGTGCTCAGGCCATAGTTGACAATCAGGCACATCCGATAAGTGAAACAGCTCAGGTGGTGGTGCAGCTGGCCGATATCGGAATCATCGGCAGCTGGGTTTCAACAGGGGAGAACCTGTCGCCGGTGTTTCAGCAATTCGGCTTCGATTCGGTGTATATGCAGTTCAGGGCCGACGGGAGTTATCAGTTTGAATCGTTTACCACCGGAGGGATTCACAATTACCTGACCGGGACTTTTGTTCAGACGTTAAGCGATACCGGCAGCATCCGGCTGATTGCCCTCAGTCAGCAAAGCCCGGTAAGCGGCACTGCTTCAGGGATATTCAGACTCCACGACGAACCGGTCGCCCGTCTGGTTTACGAGGTTGTACAGACTGAACCAGCGGTGTCGGGGATGACACCACCTACCCCGGAACTCGGGTTTGGTAGCAGCGGACTGCTTGGGAGTGACAATATCCAGGTCTTTCTGAAAGATGCATCAGACAGGTAGCCCGGGCATGGAAAACAGATTCTCAGTCGCCCTGTTTCAGCGTATCAGCTTTGCTTTCTGAATGGCCTCCTGAAGGTCAGTTACCAGTTCGCTGAAAACTTCTTTCACTGTGGAAATTTTGGTTGCCAGGTGTGCATTGCTTCCGGCAAAGGCATATCCGCCTTCCATATTGCCCTTATAGGCATTGTAAAGTGCTGGGATTATACAGTATGGACTGCTTGAAACATCGCAGGTTTTGATGCACTGGAAGGGGCATTTGATCGGCGTCTTCAGTCCCTGCTTGACTTTGTCGATGAAGTTGTTGCTCAGTGCTCTTCCCGGCATACCTACCGGGCTTTGTATAATCTCGATATCTCCTTCTGAAGCGTCGATGTAGGTCTGCTTGAAGCCCATTGAGGCATCGCACTCTTCGGTGGTTACGAAACGGGTGCCCATCTGAACGCCCCTGGCACCTTTCTGCAGAATATCGTATATGTCCTGACCGGTATAAATGCCGCCGGCAGCGATGACGGGAATCTCCTTGTTGTATTTGTCTTCAAAAAAACGGACTTCCCTGACCACATCCGGGATCAGTTCCTCGAGGGTGAAACCTGCATCATCGATCTGATCTTTCCTGAAACCCAGGTGACCGCCGGCTTTCGGACCTTCAACCACAATGGCATCCGGCAGGTAGTCATGCAGCGATTTCCACTTTTCACAGATGATCTTTGCCGCCCTGCCTGAAGAAACAATGGGCACCAGTTTTGTGACACTGTCGGGCAGCAGGAATTTGGGCAGCTCAAACGGCAGCCCGGCTCCCGAGAAGATAATGTCGGCCTTCTCAGAGATCGCGGTACTCACCATATCGGCAAAATTCGACATGGCCACCATGATGTTTACCCCGATGATGCCTTTTGTTTTTTCCTTTGCCAGCCTGATTTCGGTTCTCAGGCCTTCGATATTGGCTTCCAGGTAACTCAGGGCCGGATTGCGGTGTACCAGTCCGAGACCGGCAGCCGAAATAACCCCGACACCCCCTTCATTTGCAACAGCAGCAGCCAGTCCCGACATAGAGATGCCAACACCCATGCCCCCCTGTATGATGGGTACCGGAATGGGTAACCCACCAATTTTCAATTCCCTCATTAGTATCCCCCTTCTTTGATATGTATAGTCGTCAGCTTACAA